>SKYZ01000324.1 GCA_007127625.1 Aquisalimonas sp.
GCCCGCATGGGTGCCGAAGCCGTCTACGAGCTGCTCAAGAACATCGATCTGGCCACCGAGTTGGCCAAGCTGCGCGAGGAAATCGCCAGCACCAACTCCGATACCAAGATCAAGCGCCTGTCCAAGCGCCTGAAGATCGTCGAGGCGTTCCTGGAGTCCGGCAACAAGCCCGAGTGGATGGTCCTGGACGTGCTGCCGGTGCTGCCGCCGGACCTGCGTCCGCTGGTGCCCCTGGATGGCGGCCGTTTTGCCACCAGTGATCTCAACGATCTCTACCGGCGGGTGATCAACCGCAATAACCGCCTCAAGCGGCTGCTGGAGCTGAACGCCCCGGACATCATCGTGCGCAACGAGAAGCGCATGCTGCAGGAGTCCGTGGACGCGCTGCTGGACAACGGCCGCCGGGGCCGTGCCATCACCGGCACCAACAAGCGCCCGCTGAAGTCCCTTGCCGACATGATCAAGGGCAAGCAGGGGCGTTTCCGGCAGAACCTGCTGGGCAAGCGCGTGGACTACTCCGGCCGCTCCGTGATCGTGGTGGGCCCGACCCTGCGCCTGCACCAGTGCGGCCTGCCCAAGCGCATGGCGCTGGAGCTGTTCAAGCCCTTCATCTTCTCCAAGCTGCAGCGCCTGGGCCTGGCCACCACCATCAAGGCGGCCAAGAAGATGGTGGAGCGGGAGGTGCCGGAGGTCTGGGACATCCTGGAAGAGGTCATCCGTGAGCACCCTGTGCTGCTGAACCGCGCTCCGACCCTGCACCGCCTGGGCATCCAGGCCTTCGAGCCGGTGCTCATCGAGGGCAAGGCCATCCAGCTGCATCCGCTGGTGTGCACCGCCTATAACGCCGACTTCGACGGCGACCAGATGGCCGTGCACGTGCCCCTGTCCCTGGAGGCGCAGCTGGAATCCCGGGCGCTGATGATGTCCACCAACAACGTCCTGTCCCCGGCCAGCGGTGATCCCATCATCGTGCCGTCCCAGGACGTGGTGCTGGGCCTGTATTACATGTCCCGCGAGCGGGTGAATGCCCGCGGCGAGGGCATGGCGTTCACCGATCTCAACGAGGTCCACCGCGCCTACGACAGCGGCACCGTGGACCTGCAGGCCAAGGTGCGCGTGCGTATTCCCGAAGTGCGCATCGCCGAGGACGGCAGCAAGGAAACGGTGATCACCCGGTACGACACCACCATCGGCCGCGCGCTGATCTACCGGATCATGCCCGACGGCCTGCCCTTCGATCTGGTCAACCGGGAGATGAACAAGAAGGCCATCTCCGCGACCATGAACGCCTGCTACCGCGACGTGGGTCTGAAGGAGTCGGTGATCTTCGCCGACCAGCTCATGTACATGGGCTTCCACTTCTCCACCCGCGCGGCGGTGTCCATCGGCGTCAACGACATGGTGATCCCGGAAGAGAAGGAGGACATCCTCGGGCGCGCCGAGGAGGAAGTGAAGGACATCGAGGAACAGTACGCCTCGGGCCTGGTGACCAACGGCGAGCGCTACAACAAGGTGGTGGACATCTGGTCCCGCACCAACGACTCCGTGGCCAACGCCATGATGGAGAAGCTCGGGACCGAGGCGGTCATCGACGCCGAGGGGAATGACGTCCGTCAGACCTCGTTCAACTCCATCTTCATGATGGCCGACTCCGGCGCCCGTGGCTCGGCCGCCCAGATCCGCCAGCTCTCGGGCATGCGCGGCCTGATGGCCAAGCCGGACGGCTCCATCATCGAGACTCCCATCACGGCCAACTTCCGTGAGGGGCTGAACGTGCTGCAGTACTTCATCTCCACCCACGGTGCCCGGAAGGGCCTGGCGGACACGGCGTTGAAGACGGCCAACTCCGGCTACCTCACCCGCCGCCTGGTGGATGTGGCCCAGGACCTGGTGGTCACCGAACAGGACTGCGGCACCGAGAACGGCGTCTACATGGCCCCGATCATCGAAGGCGGGGACGTGGTGGAGGCGCTCAGCGAGCGTGTGCTCGGCCGAGTGCTCTGCTACGACGTGCTGGACAGCGAGACCCAGGAAGTCGCCATCGAATCCGGCACGATGCTGGACGAGGCCCTGGTGGAGAAGCTCGAGCAGCTGGGTGTGGACGAGGTCAAGGTGCGCTCGCCCATCACCTGCGACACCCGCCACGGCGTGTGCTCCCTGTGCTACGGCCGTGATCTGGCGCGCGGCCACCAGGTGAACGTGGGTGAGTCCGTGGGTGTCATCGGCGCCCAGTCCATCGGCGAGCCGGGCACTCAGCTCACCATGCGCACGTTCCACATCGGTGGTGCGGCGTCGCGTGCTGCGGCCATCAGCGACGTGGAGGTGAAGTCCGCCGGTCGGGTCCGTTTCCACCGTCTCAACACCATCCAGCACCACTCCGGCAACCTGGTGGTGACCTCCCGTTCCGGGGAGATCACGGTCATGGACGAGCAGGGCCGCGAGCGGGAGCGGTACAAGGTACCGTACGGCGCCACGGTGATGGTCAACGAGGGCGATCCGGTGGAGGCCAACCAGGTGGTCGCCTCCTGGGATCCGCACACCCACCCCATCGTCACCGAGGTGCGTGGGCATCTGCGCTTCTTCGACTTCATCGAGGGCGTGACGGTGAACCGGCAGGTGGACGAGATCACCGGTCTGTCCAGCCTGGAGATCACTGATCCCAAGACCCGCGGCAACCAGGAGTACGCCAGTCAGCTGCCGGGTGCCAAGGAAGGGGAGCGCATTGCCGCCAAGGACATGCGGCCGATGATCAAGCTGGTGGACGACAACGGCAAGGACATCATGATCCCCGGTACCGATATCCCGGCGCAGTACTACCTGCCCGCCGGCGCCATCATCAGTGTCGAGGACAATGCCGAGGTGGATGTGGGTGACGTGCTTGCCCGTATTCCGCAGGAGTCGTCCAAGACCCGTGACATCACCGGTGGTCTGCCCCGGGTTGCCGACCTGTTCGAGGCGCGCAAGCCCAAGGAGCCGGCCATCCTGGCGGAGATCTCCGGCACCGTGTCCTTCGGCAAGGAGACCAAGGGCAAGCAGCGGCTGATCATCACGCCCCAGGAAGGCGACAGCCACGAGGAGCTCATTCCCAAGTGGCGCAATATCAACGTCTTCGAGGGCGAGCACGTGGAGAAGGGCGAAGTGGTCGCCGACGGCGAGCCGAGCCCCCACGACATCCTGCGACTGCTGGGCGTGCCGGCACTGGCCGCCTATGTGGTCAAGGAGATCCAGGACGTCTACCGTCTCCAGGGCGTGAAGATCAACGACAAGCACATCGAGGTGATCATCCGCCAGATGCTGCGCAAGGCCGAGGTCACCGATCCGGGCGACAGCACCTTGCTCCGCGGCGAGCAGGTGGATCGCGCCACCATCGAAGAGATCAACGACGAGCTGCGGATCGGTGACAAGCAGCTGGTGCATTACCAGCCGCTACTGCTGGGGATCACCAAGGCGTCGCTGTCCACGGAGTCGTTCATCTCCGCGGCCTCGTTCCAGGAGACCACCCGGGTGCTCACCGAAGCGTCCGTCCGTGGCGGCAGGGACGACCTCCGGGGTCTCAAGGAGAACGTGATCGTCGGCCGGCTGATTCCGGCCGGCACGGGCTACGCCTATCACGAGGAACGCCGTCGCCAGCGGCAGGTGGGCATGCCCACATCGGTGGCCGATGCCGAGGCGGAACTCGCATCCGAACTCGCCGAGAGCGAGGTCGGGGGCGGGGAGTCGGAGGCGCCGGACACCGCGCCGGACGAGTAGCGTTCGCCGAAAGTCCCGCCAGACAAGGCCTTGGTTGACATGCCAGGGCCGTCTGCCTACAATTGCGCACCTTCGACAGGCCGGCCCGTACGGCCTGTCGTTTGTTTCTAGCTTGGAGTAAGCGAGTTCATGGCTACTGTGAATCAGCTCGTCCGTAAAGGACGCCGTAGCAAACCCGAAAAGAGCAGCGTGCCGGCGCTGGAGGCATCGCCCCAGAAAAGGGGTGTCTGCACCCGCGTCTACACGACCACGCCGAAGAAGCCGAACTCGGCTCTGCGCAAGGTCGCACGTGTGCGGCTGACCAATGGTTATGAGGTGGCCTCCTACATTGGTGGTGAGGGCCATAACCTCCAGGAGCACTCGGTGGTGCTCATCCGCGGCGGTCGTGTAAAGGACCTTCCGGGTGTGCGCTATCACACGGTTCGCGGCGCGCTGGACACCGCCGGTGTCGACAAGCGTCGCCAGGGCCGTTCCAAGTACGGGACCAAGCGCCCCAAGGGCTAGCGGGTTCCGTTTCAGCACTCTGACAGGCTTCGGATACAGACATGCCGAGAAGAAGAGAAGTCCCGAAACGCAAGGTGTTGCCGGATCCCAAGTTCGGCAGCGATCTGCTGGCCAAGTTCGTGAATATGCTCATGCGCGACGGCAAGAAGTCCGTCGCCGAGCGGATCGTCTATGACGCCCTGGACCAGATCAAGGCCAAGGGGCACGACGAGCCAGTGGGTGTCGTAGAGCAGGCCCTGGAAAACATCCGCCCGGCGGTAGAGGTCAAGTCCCGCCGCGTGGGTGGTGCGACCTATCAGGTGCCGGTGGAAGTGCGGCCCGAGCGTCGCAACACCCTGGCCATGCGCTGGCTCATCGACGCGTCGCGCAAGCGCAGCGAGAAGACCATGGCGCAGCGGCTTGCCGGCGAAGTCCGGGAAGCGGCGGAAAGCCGCGGTACTGCCGTGAAGAAGCGGGAAGACACGCACCGCATGGCCGAGGCCAACAAGGCGTTTTCTCATTATCGCTGGTAACAGCAAGGGTATTTGATCGTGCCACGCAAGACTCCAATCGAGCGCTATCGCAACATCGGCATCATGGCGCACATTGATGCCGGCAAGACCACCGTCACAGAGCGCATCCTGTTCTATACGGGCATCTCCCACAAGATGGGTGAGGTGCACGATGGTGCCGCCGTGATGGACTGGATGAGCCAGGAGCAGGAGCGTGGCATCACGATCACCTCCGCCGCGACGACCACCTTCTGGCGCGGGATGGACCAGCAGTATCCCGAGACGCGCATCAACATCATCGACACCCCGGGTCACGTGGACTTCACCATCGAGGTGGAACGTTCCCTGCGTGTGCTCGACGGTGCCGTCTGCGTGCTGGATGCCAACGCTGGTGTCGAGCCCCAGACCGAGACGGTGTGGCGGCAGGCGAACAAGTACGAAGTCCCGCGCATGGTGTTTGTCAACAAGATGGACAAGATGGGCGCGGACTACTACCGCTGTGTGGAAATGCTGGGTTCGCGCCTGGCCACGCACGCCGTGCCGATCCAGCTGCCCATCGGCGCCGAAGATCAGTTCGCCGGGGTGGTGGATCTGATCGAGATGCGCGCCATCTACTGGAACATGGACGATGCCGGTACCACGTACGAGTCGAAGGACATCCCGGACGAGTTGAAGGAGTCCGCCGAGTCCTACCGTGAGCAGATGGTCGAGGCTGCCGCCGAGGCCGACGAAGAGCTCATGAACAAGTACCTGGAAGGTGAGCTTACCAACGAAGATATCCGCGCCGGACTGCGCAAGCGTACCATCGCCAACGAGATCGTGGTGGTGACCTGCGGCAGCGCGTTCAAGAACAAGGGTGTCCAGGCCATGCTGGACGCCGTTATCGAGTTCATGCCGAATCCCTGGGACGTGCCCGCCATCGAGGGCGAGTTGGACGACGGCACCACTGGCGAACGTCACCCGGATGATGACGAGCCGTTTGCGGCGTTGGCGTTCAAAATCGCCACTGATCCGTACGTCGGCACGCTGACCTTCTTCCGTGTCTACTCCGGCGTGATTAACTCCGGCGACCAGATTTACAACCCCGTGAAGGGTAAGAAGGAGCGGGTCGGGCGCCTGGTGCAGATGCACTCCAACGATCGCCAGGAGATCAAGGAAGTGCGAGCCGGCGACATCGCCGCCGCCGTGGGTCTGAAAGACGTGACCACGGGGGATACCCTGTGCGCGGCTGACAAGCACATCACCCTGGAGCGCATGGAGTTCCCGGAGCCGGTGATCTCGGTGGCCGTGGAGCCGAAGTCCAAGGCGGACCAGGAGAAGATGGGCATGGCGCTCGGCAAGCTGGCCCAGGAGGACCCGTCTTTCCAGGTGCGCACCGACGAGGAATCCGGCCAGACCATCATCTCCGGCATGGGCGAGCTGCACCTGGAGATCATCGTCGACCGCCTCAAGC
>SKYZ01000072.1 GCA_007127625.1 Aquisalimonas sp.
AATGCTTCCGGGAGGCGGCTGTGCACGTCGCCATCATCGAGACCGGCCTGGGCGGCCGGCTTGACGCGACCAATGTCGTCCATCCGGTTGTTTCCGTGATCACCCCTGTGGGGCTGGACCACACCGAGCATCTGGGAACCACCCCGGAAGCGGTGGCCGCCGTGGAGGCCTCGCACACGGGGCGGTTCCTGGCCCCGATACTGGGGCTCGCCTCCGGCGGGCGCACCGGAACCGGTGGTGGCGTCGGCTGACCCTGAAAACAGATCGGGGCTGAGGCCCCTCCCGCACCAGACGAACTGGTGGGAGGGGCTTCAGCCCCGATGGTTCAGACGCCGGACGTTGCGCCCGGCCCGGAGACTCAGTTCGGGAACAGGTGCTTCACCGCGTCCCGTTCATCCACCAGCTCCTGCTCGGTGGCCTGCATCTTCTCGCGGCTGAAGGCATCCAGTTCCAGACCCTGGACGATCTCGTACTTGCCATTGCTGCAGGTCACCGGGAAGGAATAGATGATGCCTTCGGTGATGCCGTAGCTGCCGTCCGACGGGATGCCCATGCTGGTCCAGTCACCGTCGGCGGTGCCCAGCGCCCAGGTCCGCATGTGGTCCACCGCGGAGCTGGCCGCCGACGCCGCACTCGAGGCACCGCGCGCCTTGATGATGGCCGCGCCACGCTGCTGCACCGTGGGAATGAATTCGTTCTCGTACCACTGGCGATCCACCTTGTCCGCAGCCGGCTCACCCTTGACCAGGGTGTGGCTGATGTCCGGGTACTGGGTGGAGGAGTGGTTCCCCCAGATGGTCATCCGGGTAATGTCATGAGTGTGCACGCCGGTCTGGTTCGCCAGTTGGGCCAGCGCCCGGTTATGGTCCAGGCGGGTCATGGCGGTGAACTGGCCCGGGTCCAGGTCGGGTGCGTTCTGCTGGGCGATCAGGGAATTCGTGTTGGCCGGATTACCCACCACGAGTACCTTCACGTCGCGACTGGCGACGTCATTGAGCGCCTTGCCCTGGACGGAGAAGATGGCGGCGTTGGCTTCCAGCAGGTCCTTGCGTTCCATGCCGGGGCCCCGGGGCCGTGCACCCACCAGCAGGGCATAGTCGGCGTCCTTGAACACCTCTTCCGCCTTGTCGCTGGTCTCGATACCGGCGACCAGCGGGAATGCGCAGTCCTCGATTTCCATGACCACGCCTCCCAGAGCCTCCAGCGCCGGGGTGATTTCCAGCAGCTGCAGGATGACCGGCTGGTCCTTGCCGAGCATGTCGCCCGATGCAATCCGGAACAGCAGACTGTAGCCGATCTGACCGGCGGCCCCGGTGACCGCAACGCGTACGGGTGCTTTCATGGTGTACTCCTGTCGGTTACCCCTGTTCAGACGCAACGGTCTCGGCCTGATGGACCGCCCCGTGTCCGCCTGCTCGACTCTCCGCCGTCACCGATGTTGCAGCGCAGCGGTTCCGCGGCCCGCGATTATACCAGAGGACAACCGTGCGCCGAACCGATACCGTCACTAGTGTCCCGTCCCAGCAGTTCGCGCGATTGACGACCCTGGGGCCTCAGCAATTGCACGAACTCCTGGGACAGGACGCTAGCGCTAGTCCTTGTCCTTCCCGCCGCTTCCGGCACTGCCACCGCCGTACCCGCTGGCGAAGGCGTCCCAGAAGGCGCGCTGAAAGCCTTCCATGTTCTGCATCTGCGAGGGCATGAACGAGGCCATCAGGCTGAGCGGGTCGTAACCTTCACTGCCGGCGTGCATCCGCTCGCGGATCGTGTTGAGCATTTCTTCATGCAGTGGCTGCACGTCCGGCCAGCCCATGAAGCGCCGCAGTTCCTCCGGAGTGGCATCAACTTCCAAGTTCACTTTCATCGCTATTTCTCCTGCCGTGGATCGGCCCTGTCAGGGGCGAATGAGGCGCACGCGACTCCCCGGCGCCAGACCCAGGATTTCCGCGGCACTACCGCCGTTTACCGCAATTTCAACCAGATCGCTGCTGTTGCGATACCAGAACGGCTGACCGGCCTGGCTGTCCGCAAACGTGCGGGCACCCCGGAAACGCAACTCGCCCGCCTCCAGGATCGCCCCGTCAGAAACCATACTGCCGCGGATACCGGTCATGGCGTTGCCGTAGTGATCCAGGTAAAGCACCCGGGGCACGTCGTCCGGCCACTCCTCGCCGGGGCGCCCCTCCAGGCGTGCGGACAGCGCCGACCGGTCCCCCTGCATCAGGGCCGCCGCGGCGGGGGCAAACACGTCCCGACCGTGGAACGTCGGCGCTGCCTCCGCCGGCGCGTCCGGCAGCCGCCAGGCAGCCCAGTCGTTGGCCCGCCGAACGACGAACTCGAACAGCCCGTTGGCCGGGCCCACGTACCAGCGTTCATCGGCGTGAATCACGCAGCCCGGCCGATCCGTGCCGACACCGGGATCCACGACGGCCACCGTCACCGTTCCCTCGGGAAGCTCGCGACTGAACGGCTCCAGAAGATACGCCGCCGCGCGGGGATCCATGGCCGGCGCATCATGCAACAAATCCACCACCGGCACCCCTGGTGTGCGCTGCCAGAGCGCCGCCTTGAGCTGCCCCACGTACGGGCCCTGCCAGCCGAAATCCGTGAACAGCGCGAACATCCGCCCTCTCCCGCCATGACCTAGCCCGCTCCGGCGGAACCACCGGTCGCGTCCGACCCAGGTGACCGTCGCCGCAGCGGTCCCGCCCGCAACAGCCGTAGGCAATTGTGGCCCCGCCCAGCGTTCCGGGCAAAAAAAACCGGGCGCCAGGCCCGGTTCACAGTTCACCAGCGGACCAGCGGCGCCCTACTCGGCCGCCGCCTCCTGGTTGTCCTGCGGCTCTTCTTCCGGCTGTGGGCGATCCACCAGCTCGACATACGCCATGGGGGCATTGTCCCCGGGGCGAAAGCCGCACTTGAGAATACGCACGTAGCCGCCGGGACGCGCCTTGTAACGCGGCCCCAGTTCGCTGAACAGCTTGCCGACCGCTGCCTTGTCGCGCAGCCGTGCGAAGGCCAGGCGGCGCTTGGAAACCCCGTCTTCCTTCGCCAGGGTAATCAGCGGCTCGGCCACCCGGCGAAGCTCCTTCGCCTTCGGCAGTGTGGTCTTGATCGCCTCGTGCTCGAACAGCGACGCGGCCATGTTACGGAACATGGCCTGTCGATGGCTGCTGTTGCGGTTCAGTTGACGCCCGGCTTTGCGATGACGCATGTCCTATACCCTTCTGGTTCGTCGGTGCGCGCCCTTGGCGCGATCAGCCCGTAGCCTGTTCCCGGTTGCCCAGGCCGGCCGGCGGCCATTCTTCCAGGCGCATGCCCAGGGACAGCCCGTGCGAGGCCAGGACTTCCTTGATTTCCGTGAGCGACTTCTTGCCCAGGTTCGGGGTCTTGAGCAGCTCGACCTCGGTCCGCTGCACCAGGTCGCCCACGTAATGGATGCTTTCGGCCTTGAGACAGTTGGCCGAGCGCACCGTGAGCTCGAGGTCGTCGATGGGCCGCAGCAGCACCGGATCCACCTCAGGCGACTTGCGCGCGGGTTCGGCGAAATCGTCGCCGCCTTCCAGCGCCACGAACACCGACAGCTGGTCCTGCAACAGCCCGGCGGCGAACTTCATCGCCTCCTCCGGCTCGATAACCCCGTTGGTCTCGATCTCCATGACCAGCTTGTCCAGGTCCGTGCGCTGCTCCACTCGGGCACTCTCGATGCTGTAGGCCACCCGCCGGATCGGCGAAAAACTGGCATCCAGCTGCAGGCGACCGATGGGACGTTCTTCATCGTCCTCGCGCTGGGTCACCGCCTCGTAACCGCGACCGCGAGCCACCTTGATGGTCATGTTCAGCTCGCCCGCCTTGGTCAAGTGCGCAATGACCAGGTCCGGATTCTTGATTTCGACGTCGTGACCGGTCTCGATATCCCCGGCAGTCACCACGCCGGGCCCCTTCTTCGACAGCTTCAGCGACGCCTCTTCCTTGGCATGCAGGCGCACCGCCAGCTGCTTCAGGTTCAGCAGGACATCGACCACGTCTTCCTGCACGCCCTCGATGGCCGTGTACTCGTGGAGTACGCCTTCGATCTCGGCTTCCACCACGGCGAAACCCGGCATGGACGACAACAGGATCCGCCGCAGGGCATTCCCCAGGGTGTGACCGAAACCGCGCTCCAGGGGCTCGATCACGACCCGGGCGGCGGTGTCACTCTGGGCCTCCACGTCGACGACGCGCGGCTTGAGAAAATCTTGGAACTGGGCCTGCATCGGCTTGCCCTCTTTGACTCTGGGAACCACCGGTGGTGTCAGCTCTTACTTGGAGTAGAGTTCGACCACCAGATGCTCATTGATTTCGGCCGGCAGATCACCGCGGTCCGGGCGTGCCTTGAACGTCCCCTCGAACTTGCTCGGGTCGACGTCGATCCAGTCCGCAAAGCCGGACTGCTGGGCAAGCTCCAGCGCCGCCTGGATGCGGGACTGCTTGCGCGCCTTCTCCCGCATGGTGATCACGTCACCCGGCGAGACCTGGAACGACGGCACGTTCACGGTGCGACCGTTGACCATGACGGCACGATGGCTGACCAGCTGGCGTGCCTCCTGCCGCGTGGAGCCGAAGCCCATGCGCCAGACCACGTTATCCAGGCGACCCTCGAGAAGCCGCAGCAACTCTTCACCGGTGGCACCCTTGCGGCGCGCCGCTTCCTTGTAATAGTTACGGAACTGCTTCTCCAACACCCCGTACATGCGGCGCACCTTCTGCTTTTCACGCAGCTGCAGCCCGTAGTCGGACAGACGCGTACGGCGTTGGCCGTGCTGCCCCGGCGGCGTGTCCAGCTTGCACTTGCTGTCGAGGGCTCGCACGCCGCTCTTCAGGGAGAGATCAGTGCCCTCCCGGCGGGAGAGCTTGCACTTGGGACCGAGATACCTTGCCATGCTTTGCTCCAGTCGGTCAGACGCGACGCTTCTTCGGAGGCCGGCACCCGTTATGCGGGATCGGCGTCACGTCGGCAATGTTGGTAATCTTGAAGCCCGCGTTGTTCAGCGCGCGCACGGCGGACTCGCGGCCGGGACCCGGGCCCTTGACTCGGACCTCCAGGTTTTTCAGCCCGTACTCCTTGGCGGCATTACCCGCCCGGTCCGATGCTACCTGCGCAGCGAACGGCGTGCTCTTCCGCGAACCGCGAAAGCCACTCCCACCAGCGCTCGCCCAGCTCAGGGCGTTCCCCTGGCGGTCGGTGATCATGATCATGGTGTTGTTGAACGTCGCGTTGATGTGCGCGATGCCGTCAACAACGGTTTTCGTGACGCGTTTCCGCGTTCGGGTTGCACCTTTCGCCATAGCGATGAATCCCAGCTCCTGGACGCCGGCGACGCCGGCCTCGAACGTTGTTTACTTCCGCACCGCCCGACGCGGCCCCTTGCGGGTGCGGGCGTTGGTCTGTGTCTGCTGGCCACGCACCGGCATGCCCCGGCGATGCCGGATGCCCCGGTAACAGCCCAGGTCCATCAGTCGCTTGATGTCCATGGCGATCTTGCGCCGCAGATCACCCTCAACCAGCAGCTGGTTGCTGCCGATGGCACTGCGCAGCGCTTCGATCTCGTGCTCGGCCAGATCCCGGATCTTGCGATCCTCGGCAATCCCGGTCTCCTTGCAGATCCCGGCAGCAGTCGAACGACCGACACCGTAGATATACGTCAGAGCAATGACAGCGTGCTTGTTGTCCGGGATGTTGACGCCAGCAATACGCGCCATGGATGACACTCCTGATTTGTGCGGAAAACCCGCAATGTTAGCGAATGAATCAGCCTGCCTTCAAGCGCGGGCTTAACCCTGCCGCTGCTTGTGCCGCGGCTCCGTGCAGATGACCCGCACCGTGCCGCCGCGACGAATGATCTTGCAGTTCCTGCAGATCTTCTTGACCGAAGCGCGTACCTTCATGATCGTTCTCCAAAAATCACACCGCCCAGACGCGAAGGGCGCGTACTATATCAGATTCGTCGCGAGAATGCGTCCCCTGATCGCCCCGACTCCGACACCCGGATCAGCGGGGGGCCCCGGAGCGACCGAACGACTTCAGGTTCGACTTCTTCATCAGCGGCTCATACTGGTGCGACACCAGATGGGACTGCAGCTGCGCCATGAAGTCCATGACCACGATGACGATAATCAGCAGCGAGGTCCCGCCGAAGTAGAACGGCACGTTCCAG
>SKYZ01000046.1 GCA_007127625.1 Aquisalimonas sp.
GCGGTTTTCTTTGCAGTCATGAATGGGAATCATTATCATTAGCATCAATAGCCCAGCCGGAGAGATCCGCCCATGCGTCCTGCACTGTCGTTCGTGACCGCCCTGCTTGCACTGGCTCTGGCGCCGCCCCTGGTGGCCGATGATGACCAGATCACGGTCTACTCCGCGCGCCAGGAGCATCTGATCAAGCCGCTGTTCGACCGTTTCACCGAGGAAACCGGCATCCGTGTGCGCTACGTCACCGACAACGCCGGCCCACTACTGGCCCGCCTCAAGGCAGAGGGGCGCAACACTCCCGCCGATATGCTCATGACCGTCGATGCCGGCAATCTCTGGCAGGCCGCGGAGGAGGGCGTGCTGAACAGCGTTGACTCCGAGACCCTGCGCAGCAACATTCCCGGGTATCTCCGCGACCCCGATGGCCAGTGGTTCGGGCTGTCCGTGCGCGCGCGGACCATCATCTACAGTACCGAGCGGGTCGATCCGGACGAGCTGAGCACCTATGAAGCGCTGGCCGAGCCGGAATGGGAAGGCCGCCTGTGCCTGCGCACCTCCCGCAAGGTGTACAACCAGTCACTGGTGGCCATGATGATCGCCCGCCACGGCGAGGAGAAGACCCAGGAAATCGTCGAGGGGTGGGTGGACAATCTGGCCGCCTCGCCGTTCTCCAACGACACCTCGGTGATGCAGGCCATCGAGGCGGGCCAGTGCGACGTCGGCATCGTCAATACCTACTATTTCGGTCGCCTGCAGAAGGACGATCCGGATATCCCGCTGGCGTTGCACTGGGCCAACCAGGACGAACACGGCGTGCACGTGAATGTCTCCGGCGCCGGCATCACCCGGCATGCCGGCAATCCGGAGGGTGCCCGCAAGCTGCTTGAGTGGCTCTCGGGAGAGGAGGCGCAGGAAATGTTCGGTGCCCTGAATCTGGAGTATCCCGCCAGCGAGGACGTGCCGCTGAATGATCTGGTGGCGGCCTGGGGTGAGTTCGACCCGGACACCATCAACGTGTCCGAAGCGGGGCGCCTGCAGGTGCCGGCGGTGATGCTCATGGACCGCGCCGGGTACCGTTAGACGTGGCTGCCACCGGTTCCCATGTGGCAGCCGGCACCGGTGGCGGTGCCCTGTCCTGGCGTTGGCCGCGTCTCCGCGGCTGGCGCTGGTTTGCGTGTCTGGTGGCGCTGGTCATCGTCGCGCCGATCATGGTGACCGTGCTGGCCTGGCTGGAGCCGGACACCACCGTCTGGCCGCATCTGGCCGAGACCAAACTTCCCACGCTGATCCGCAACACCATCGTCCTGATCGTCGGCGTCGGCGTTTCCGTGTTGCTGCTGGGGGTCTCCCTGGCCTGGCTGACCGCCGTCTGCGAGTTTCCGGGGCGGCGCTGGCTGGAGTGGGCGTTGATGCTGCCGCTGGCGGTGCCCGCCTACGTACTCGCCTTCGTTTTCATCGGCCTGTTCGACTACAGCGGTCCCGTGCAGGGCACCATGCGCGATCTGATGGGTTCCGGTGCCGGGTTGCCCCCGATCCGTTCCACCGGTGGCGTGCTGCTGGTCATGTCCCTGGTGCTCTACCCCTATGTGTACATGCTGGCGCGTACGGCCTTCCTGCGGCAGGGGCAGCAGCAGATGGAAGCGGCGCGCATCGCCGGCATGGGGCCCTGGCAGGCGTTCTTCCGGGTGGCGTTGCCCATGGCACGGCCGGCCATTGCCATTGGTACGGCGCTGGCGCTGATGGAGGCGCTGGCGGATTTCGGCGCCGTGTCGGTGTTCAACTACGAAACCTTCACCACCGCCATCTACAGCGCCTGGTTCGGTTTCTTCAGCCTGGAGGCTGCCGCGCAGCTGGCGTCCCTTTTGTTGCTGTTCATCGCCCTGGCGCTGTTCGCCGAGCGCGCGACCCGCGGTCGCGCAAGGTTCTACCAGCGGGGCGAGGGTCGCGATGTGCAGCGGGTTCGCCTGCAGGGCTGGCGAGGGTGGGGGGCAACCGTCTACGCGCTGATCGTGCTGTCCCTGGCGTTCGCCATCCCCATGGTGCAGCTCCTGATCTGGGCCGCCGGCGAGGTGGCCTCCGGCGTCGATCGCCGTTACCTGGACCTGGTCTGGCGGACCGTCAGCCTGGGTGCCATGGCGGCCTTTATTACCGTCGCCCTGGCCCTGCTGCTGGCCTATGCCCGGCGGGTCCAGAGTGACTGGATGACCCGCCACGCGGTGGCGATGTCCACGCTTGGCTACGCCATCCCCGGGTCGGTGCTGGCCGTGAGCATCATGATGGTCTTCGCCTGGCTGGATAACACGCTGATCGGCATGTTCGACCTCGGTTCCGGGCAGGTGTTGGGCGGCAGCCTCATTGCGCTGCTTTGCGCCTACGTCATCCGTTTCATGGCGGTGGCCTTCGGCGCCGTGGATACGGCCCTCGAGCAGGTGCGCCCGAGCATGGCCGACGCCGCGCGAAGCCTAGGCGCGGGGCCGTGGCGGGTGATTGCCCGGGTGTATGTGCCAATGCTCCGGCCTGGCCTGCTGGCCGGCGTCCTGCTGGTGGGCGTGGATGTCATGAAGGAGATGCCGGCGACACTGCTGCTGCGCCCGTTCGGCTGGGATACGCTGGCAGTCCGCATCTTCGAGCTGACCGCCGAGGGTGAGTGGCAACGGGCCGCCCTGCCCGCGGTGACCCTGGTGATCGCCGGGCTGTTGCCGGTTATTCTGCTGGTCCGGCGGTCAGGTCTTCCACGCGCGCGGCAGCCGCTGCAGGTCAGTTAAGAAAACGTCGAATTCCGTCCGTCGACGGCGCCCGCCCCATGGCGTGGTTATTGAGTATAATTCATACTGAATTGACAGAAATTCCATAAAGAACCGGTTCCAGAGGAATGGCGGTCGAGATGTGTTATTGTCTTCCGCCTTGGTTCTATGACTGCGCTTCAACTTGATTTGTTGCGGCGGTTCCCCGGCCGGCTCACGCTGGCGCGTCTGTTTCAGCTGTCGCGCCGCGCGCGTCGGCCGGCTCGTCACCAAACGGGAGGTTTGCGGCACCATGCTGCAGCGGACACCATTGTATGACCGGCACCAGGCCGCCGGCGCCAAGCTCGTGGATTTCGCCGGCTGGGAAATGCCGGTGAACTACGGTTCGCAGATCAAGGAGCACGAGCAGGTTCGCTCTGCGGCGGGGCTGTTCGACGTCTCGCACATGGGCGTCGTCGATGTCTCCGGGGCAGGGGCGTTGCCCTACCTGCGTCGCGTGCTGGCCAACGACGCGGCCCGTCTGTCGACGCCGGGTCAGGCCTTCTATACCTGCATGCTCAACGAGCAGGGCGGCATTCTCGATGATCTGATTGTCTATTATCTCTCCGAGGGGCGTTATCGCATCGTGGTCAATGCGGCGTGCCGCGAAGCCGATCTTGACTGGCTGCAGCAGCACGCCGACGGCTTCGACGTGCGGGTGCGGGAGCGCAAGGAGATGGCGATGATCGCCGTACAGGGGCCGCAGGCCGAGCGCTGCCTGGGCCAGGCTGTGGATGCCCGCCTGGAGAGCCGGCTGGGGGCGCTGAAACCGTTTCGCGCCGTGGAGACCGGCGACTGGCTGATTGCCCGGACCGGCTACACCGGTGAGGATGGTTTCGAGGTCATGCTTCCGGACCGGACCGCTGCGGACCTCTGGGATCACCTGGTGGCGGCCGGCGCTGTCCCCTGCGGGCTGGGGTCCCGCGACAGCCTGCGGCTGGAGGCCGGCCTGTGCCTGTACGGTCAGGACATGGACACCACCACCACGCCGCTGGAATCCGCGCTGGGCTGGACGGTGGCCTGGGACCCCGAGGACCGGGAGTTCATCGGTCGTCAGGCGCTGGCGCAACAGCGCGCCGACGGCGTCCAGCGCCGCCTGGTGGGGATGGTGCTGGAAGGCCGCGGTGTGCTCCGGCACGGTCAGGCCCTGCAGTCGGAATCCGGCGCGGTGGGTGAGGTAACGTCCGGGGGCTACTCTCCGGTGCTGGGGCAGTCCATTGCCCTGGCGCGTATCCCCGTGGGGGACGACGGCCCTTGGACGGTGGACATGCGCGGGCGTGCGCTGCCCGTCCGGGTGGTGAAGCCCCCCTTCGTCCGCAACGGCAAGGCTTTCATTGATTGAACGACCCCTCAGCGAGGGGTCCGAAACTTAAGGGACGCAGACCAATGAGCAACGTACCCGGTGATCTGAAGTATACCTCCAGCCACGAATGGGTCCGTGCCGAGGATGACGGAACCGTCACCGTCGGCATCAGTGACCACGCCCAGGACTCCCTGGGTGATCTGGTCTTCGTCGAGACCCCCGAGATCGATCGCGCCGTGGAGGCCGGTGAGGCTTGCGCCGTGGTCGAGTCCGTCAAGGCCGCCTCGGATATCTACGCGCCCGTGGCCGGAACCATCATCGATGCCAACAGCGAGCTGCAGGACTCCCCGGAACTCGTCAACACCGATCCGTACGGTGAAGGCTGGATCATGCGCATCCGCATCGACGACCCCGATGTCCTGGAAGAGCTCATGGGCGCCGACGCCTACGAGAACCTCCTTGCCGAGGAGGGCGAGGACTGAGGTCCGCTTTCGCAACAGAGGTCGGAGTACGCCATGCCGTTCATTCCGCACACTGATGAAGAAATCCGCCAGATGCTGGCGGAGATCGGTGTCGACAGCATCAACGCGCTGTTCGACGAAATCCCCGCAGACCTGCGTGACCCGGATCTTCCGCGCGTTCCCGCGGGTGTCTCCGAGATGGAGATCACCCGGCTGATGAACGAGCGCGCTGCCGGGGACATGCTTGGTCCGTGCTTCCTGGGCGCCGGCGCCTACCGGCACCACGTGCCCGCGGCGGTCTGGGAAGTCACCACACGCGGCGAGTACTACAGCGCCTACACCCCCTATCAGGCGGAGGCCAGCCAGGGCACGCTGCAGCTCATCTACGAGTACCAGAGCATGATGGCGGGGTTGATGGGCATGGACGCCTCCAATGCCTCGCTGTATGACGGTGGTTCCGCGCTGGCCGAGGCGGTGCTCATGGCCGTGCGCGCCAACCGCAAGTCGAAATCCGGCCGCATCCTGGTGCCGGACACCGTCAACCCGCTGTACCGGGATACCACGCAGACCATCGTCGGCAACCAGGGCATCGTCATGGAGACGGTGGCCAGCGACCCCGCCACCGGCGTGGTGGATCCGGCCACGCTGAAGCAGTGGGATGGCGAGGATGTTGCCGCCCTGGTGATTCCCCAGCCCAACTGGTTCGGGCGCCTGGAGGACGCCGCGGCGCTCACCGAATGGGCTCAACGCAACGGCGCGCTGGTGATTGCCGTGGTCAATCCCACCGCCATGGCGGTGATCACGCCCCCCGGCGAGTGGGGCGAGAGCGGCGCCGATATCGCCTGCGGCGAAGGCCAGCCCCTGGGCATACCGCTGTCGTCCGGCGGCCCGTACTTCGGCTTCATGTGCTGCCGCAAGGCTTACGTGCGGCAGATGCCGGGCCGGATTGTCGGCCGCACCGTGGACATGGAAGGACGTACCGGCTATACGCTGACCCTGCAGGCGCGGGAGCAGCATATCCGCCGCTCCAAGGCCACATCGAACATCTGCACCAACCAGGGGCTGATGGTCACCGCGGCCACCATGTACCTGTCCCTGCTCGGTGCCGAAGGGCTGGAGCGGGTGGCAGCGCAGTGCCACGCCAACACCCGGGCGCTCACTGAACGCCTGAGCGACGTCAAGGGTGTCAGCCTGCGCTTCGATGGCCCCTATTTCCACGAGCGCGTCATCGAACTGGATCGCCCCGCTGAACCGGTGTTCCAGCAGCTGGCGAACCAGGGCGTTCTCGCCGGCTACCCGCTGGGTCGCCACGACAAGCGGCTCGCCAATGCCCTGCTGGTGTGTGCCACCGAGACCGTCACCGAGGCGGACATGGACCGCTACGTGGAGGCGCTGGGCCACGCGCTGGCCCGCGCCGCCTGATCAACGGAGGTTTGCCGTGACCCAGGAATCACTGATCTTCGATCTGGGCAAGACCGGGCGCTACGCCCGCGCCCAGGCGCCGGCCGACAATGCCGATCTCACGGACATCCCGGCCGAATTCCGCCGCAGTCAGCGCGCGGTGATGCCGGAGGTCTCCGAGCTGCAGGTGGTGCGCCACTACACCCGGCTGTCGCAGAAGAACTTCTCCATCGACACCAACTTCTA
>SKYZ01000240.1 GCA_007127625.1 Aquisalimonas sp.
AAGAATTCGTTCGCGTCGGCCACTTCCACCACCTGGCCGGCGTACATCAGCGCCACGCGATCGGCAATCTCGCTGGAGGTGGCCACATCGTGGGTAGTGAGCATGAAGCTGGTGCCCTGCTCCTGCTTGATGCGCTTGAGCACGTTCATGATGCTGGCCTGGGTGAGCACGTCCAGGGCCGACGTGGGCTCGTCCAGGATCACCAGCTCCGGCTCGGTGACCAGCGCCATGGCGAGCACCACCCGCTGACGCATGCCGCCGGAGAGTTCAAAGGGGTAACGCTGGAGAAAGTCCGTGGACACACCCACCTGATCGAAGGTCTGCGCTACGCGCTCCAAGGCGCGCTGGCGCGACCAGCCCAGGTGCACCCGCAGCGGCTCGGCCACCTGTTCACCCACGCGCACGACGGGGTTGAGGGAGTTCATGGCGGCCTGCATGACCATGGACACCCGCGTCCACTGCACGTCGCGCCGGAACGCCTCCTCGCTCAGGCGCATGATGTCGGTACCACCCAGCATGACCTGACCGGAGAAGTGGTGGACGTTGCGGGGCAACAGCCGCAGCAAGGCCTTGGCCAGGGAACTCTTGCCGCAGCCGGACTCCCCCAGCACCACCAGCGCCTCGTTGGCGCGAATATCGAAACTGACGCCGTCCACCGCCTGGGCCACACCACGGCGGGTCTGATAGGCCAGGCGCAGGTCGTTCACGCTGAGCAGGGTCTTCTGCACCATTACTGCGTCCTCAGCCGTGGGTTGAAGACACGGTCCAGGGCAAAGCCGAGCATGGCGAAGCCGAGACCGGTGAGCATGAGCAGCAGCGCCGGCGACACCACCCAGTAGTAGAAGCCGTTGTAGAGCGCGCTCTGCACCTGGGCGTCGTTGAGCACCTTGCCCCAGGTGGGCAGGATCGGGTCGCCCAGCCCCAGCACCGCCAGCGAGGCCTCCAGGAACACGTAGGTGGGGATCAGGGTAACGAAAGTCGGGATCAGCACCGGCAGGATGCGCGGGATCATGTAGCGCATGATAATGCGCGTGTTGCTGGCGCCGTAGGCCCGCGCCGCCTCGATGTACGGCGCCTGCCGGATGGGCAGTAGCATGGCCCGGTACATCTTGATGCCGGCACTGAAGATACCCAGCGCGATCACCACGCCAAGCATGAGCCAGATGCTGGTTGAGTACAGCGTCCCCACCATGACCAGAATCGGCAGTAGCGGCAGGATGATATTCACCTCGGTGAGCCGCTGAATGGTGGCATCCACCAGGCCGCCGAACCACACCCCGGTCGCTGCGATGATCAGGGTGGTGATGGTGGTGCCCACTGCCGCCAGCAGCCCGAAGGCCAGGGCCACCGGCGTTCCCCACAGCAGCGCCACCATGAGATCGCGTCGCTGGTGGTCGGTGCCGGCAATGCCGTGAACACGGCCGTAGACCACCAGGTCCGCCTCCAGTGAGGCATCCTCGCCGAACAGGATGGCATCGACCACCAGGCGGTATTCGCCAGTCACGGTATTCGGCTCGGCGGCGGCAGGGTCGTCGGCAAACAGGGCGATGTGTGGCGGCGCTCCCAGGCGCCCCTCCAGGGCACGATTCTGGGAGATGGAAACCCGGTCCTGCTGGGCCACGCGGCGGCCGCCCAGGGGAATGGTCTCACCATCCGGAGTCTGCCAGCTCAGGCGCACGAAGGCCTCGCGCTGGGTATCCTGCGTCTCCAGGAACAGGTTGATCTCGCTGGGGAAGTCGCCGTAGGGGTAGTCGAAGCTCAGCGGCATGCGCACCTGACGCCCGCCCTCGAAGGAGGCCTCACGCGCTGGCGCCTCCGCGCCGCTGACGTTGATGGTCTCCGGCTTGTCACCGCCCAGCAGCCGATCCGCCCACACCGGCCCGGCGTTGACCGGGTGCTTGTTCCACTCGTCCCCGCCGCGCCAGAGCTCAAGCGCCTGGTTGTAGGGAATGGCGATCACCGTATACACGGACAACGCCACCAGGAACACGATCAACACCATGCCACCGATGGCGGAGGGGTACTGCCGTAGCTCCCGCAGACCGTCCAGCCAGCGCCTCATCGGTTATCCCCCTCAATGCCGACCCGCACCCGCGGGTCAAGGATGGCGTAGAGGATGTCCAGCAGAAACACCGTGACCGCCAGCAGGTAGGCGAAGATCACCACCGAACCGATGATCACCGGGGTGTCCCGGTGGCCGATGGCCTGGAACAGCAACGTGCCCAGCCCCGGCCAGTTGAACACCTGCTCCAGGATGATGGCGCCACTCCACAGGCCGATCAGCATCAGCGCGAAACTCGTGATGATGGGCGAGAGCGTCGGCCGCAGGATGTAGCGCCGCTCGATCAACCCGGACGGCAGGCCCTTGGCGCGGGCCATCTCCACGTAGTCCTCGCTGGAGTGGATCAGAAAGAACGTCCGCCAGGAGTAGATGGAGATGAAGATGGACGACACGAACATGGCCGTCACCGGCAGGATCATGTGCCGCATGACGCTCAGCGCGTACTCCCACCGGCTTTCCGGCGGCGGAATGTCCACCATGCCGCCCGGGGGCAGTACGGGGACCAGGAACGCGAAGATCAGAATCAGGAAGATACCGTAGAACCACCCCGGGGCCGCGGAACTCGGCGCCAGGGCGATCACCGACCGGTCCGTGACGCTGCCGTAACGCCGCGACAGCCAGAGGGCTGCCCACACCGAGGCGAAGAACACCAGCAGATTGGCGGTACCGAACAGCAGCAGGGTCGCCGGTAGTCGCTCGACGATGATCCAGTAGACATCGCGGGCGCCGCGGTCGCTGTGCATTTCCTCGGCACGGCCCAGGTCCAGCACCATGGCCTGCTGCAGGTAATCGACGCTGCGCAGCAG
Source organism: Aquisalimonas sp. (assembly GCA_007127625.1). GTDB lineage: Bacteria > Pseudomonadota > Gammaproteobacteria > Nitrococcales > Aquisalimonadaceae > Aquisalimonas. The sequence goes on from SKYZ01000240.1 coordinate 2,869, forward strand.
GAAGGGCTCGTCCAGGCGGCGGCGCTCCACTTCCCGCTGCACCTGGGTTTCGATGAGTTCGTTGCGCTCTTCCGAGGGGAGGTCGAAGAACGCCGGGTCCGCACGGACTTGTTCAGACACGTTGGAGCGGATCTGGATCTTGCGCAGATCATCGACTTCACCGCCCATATTGGCGATGAAAATGGTCATGTAGACACCCACCAGCACCGTCAGCAGCAGCGCGATCAGGCGCTTGCCGGTGAACACGGCAATGCGCCGCAGATCCCGTAGCCAGCCGGTGCGTGCCGGTGCCGTCGCCGTCACAGCTCGTCCTCCAGCGTCACGGTACCGGGCGGCACGGTGGCAAAGGCGTGGGAGGCGAAGGCCGGCAGCGCCACCTGGGAGGAGGTCACCGCCACTTCGAGGCTGTTGGCCCCGGTGCCCAGCTCGGCCACTTCATCGGCGCTGAGATTGACGTTCCAGTGGCCGTCGCCGGCGGGGCTTGCCTCGCCGCGGTGGAGCAGCCTGCCTTCACCGTCGAACAGCAGGTACTGCACTTGCTCGATGTCGTCGTCATCGTAGGGCTCGCCCTCGAAGGTGACCCCCAGGCGGAAACGGGCGTCCTCGCCCATCTGCACCATCATGGGACCATCCAGACTCACCTCCGGGATGCGCGGCCGCGCGAAACGCAGCCACTTGTCCGCGGGATCGGGGAAGTCCTCGTAGCGGCGCAGCACCACCGTGCGCTCCACCGGGTAGACGGCGTGCAGGTAGAAGGGGCCGTCGCCTACCCAGAAGTGGTTGCGCTGGTCGTACCAGTCAGCCACGGCGGCGTAGCGCTGCCGCGGCTCATCGTCGCGGAGGTAGTCCCCCAGCACCTGGGCGTAGGGGACGAAATCGTTCTCCTGCGCCGTGCGCAGTCGCCGCTCCAGGACATTCAGGCTGGGACCGGAAATCATGCTCATCCAGTCCACTTCCATGCGGTCGGCCTTGTCCGAGGAGAACGCCAGCTCGCCGCTGCGCTCGGCAAGGATCCCCAGCGCCAGGGTGTGCCAGGGCTGCGCCGAGGGCGCGCGTTGAGCAACGATGGTCTCGGCATCCGGATAGATCTGATCGCTGTAGATCTCGATCTCCAGCGGGTCCGTGGCGACGATGCGCCAACCCCGGAAATGGCGCTGGAACACCTCGAACAGCGGCACATGGCTGGGATCGAACAGGCTGCTGGCCTCGTCGGCGCGGGCGAAGGTCAGGACCCAGGGCAGCACCACGTCGGCCACGGACACCCGGGAGCCGTCGTGCCAGCGGCGCTCCAGGTAGCCATCTTCGTACCGCACCCGAGTGCGGGTACGGGCAGTAATGCCGTCCGGGTGCTTCTCCCCGACGGTGATGAAGCGACCACGCTCACCGTCCCAGTCGATCCAGGTATCTTCGGGCACGGTGATCTCGGATGCACGTTCCAGGCTGAGCCAGTCGTGCGTGCGTTCCACCGGCACATCCTCCTGCACCGTCACCTCCGCGCCGGCAATGCGCTGGGGCCAGTAGAGGCCGGTGAACGGGTCCGGCAGCACGGCGCTGTCGCTGAGCGAGCGGTTGATCATGGTGTCGAACAACCAATTGCTGCCGGCCACCGGATTCCAGGGCTCGGTCAGCAGACTGGGGGCGGCGAATACCACGCGGCCACCGACCCGATCCTGGAAGCGCAATGTGTAGGGCCACAGCCGCGATCCGGCGATACCGCCGGCCAGGTCGGCGGCCAGTTCAACATTGGCGGCGCGCGGAATGATGTTGGTCTGGTCCACCAGCCAGATCCGCGCCGAGTCCGCCATCGCCAGTTCCAGACCCCGGGCCATCATCTCCTGGCGTTCATCCCAGGTGGTGTAGTCACGGCGCTGCAGGCGCTCGGCAATCTCGTCCAGCTCCGGGTCCGGATCGTAGGCCTGCCAGAGTGGGTCCGGCCGGCCGCGGGGGGTGTAGTAGAAGCTGAAGTTATCGGAGACGTCACGGTTGATGGTCGTGGAGATCCAGCTCCCGGTGTAGACGTGCCAGCGACCGGCGTTCGGGTCGCTACCGATCCAGATGCGTGAGGCCTCTTCGGCGGTACGGTATTGCCGCTCCACCTGAAACCCCTCGTCCTCCAGCAGATTGGCCACGTAGTCGCCCACCCGCTTGCGCGCATCCTCGGAGCGGATCAGCAGCCGCAGCCGGACCGGCCGGCCCTCGAAAACCCAGCGCCCGTTGTCCAGTTCGGCACCGAGCTCACGCATCTCCTCGCGGATCACCCGCCTCGCGCGTTCGGGGTTGTGCCCGTACTCCAGTTCCAGGGCTCGGGCGGTATCCGCCATGCGCGCATAATCCGGGAACGCCGTATTCACCGGCAGAGCCCGCGGCACGGCAAGGCCGCCGTAAAGCTCCTCGGCCACATGGCGCCGGTTCACCAGCCAGTTCATGGCCTCTCGGATGGCACGCACGGCAAACGGGTTAAGGTCGCCGTTGGCGAACTCGGGGCCGGCGGGGTTCAGCGTGAGTTCCACCGAGGTGCCGTAGGCCTCTTCGTAGTCGGCCTTGCGCGAGTCCCGCAGGCGGTGGAATACGGTAGTGTTGGTGATGCCCTGGGCGAAGACGTGGTGCGTGCCGCCCTCGATCAGCCCGGCCACCTTGCCGACATCCGTCTCCTGGGTGAACACCACCTCGTCCACCAGGGCACCGCGCCGCGCGCTCAGATCCACCCCTTCCCGCCCGGTTTGCTCCGCACCCTCGTCCGGCCCGGAGGGCCCACTACGCAGCACTGCCGCGAGAATCACGGCAGCGAGCAGGGCCACGGCGAACAACAGAAAGGTGCGCATCAACGAGTCGGATCCCGGCAGGCGAAGCATCGTTCCCTTGAAGTGGATGCGGACACATTATCCGCAGGAGCGGTGCGGCGTCCATGCCCACCACGGAAGCTCCGCTTGCACAGACATATCCACGCATTGCGCAATTCCCCTTGCGCAATGGTATTCTACGGCCATGAGTGAACGAAGCCACGGTTTTCCACTGGAGCGCGGCGAGATCAAGGCGATGCTGGAGCGCTTCGGCATTCAGCCGACGCAGCAGCGCATTGATATTGCCCACCTGCTCTTCCAGCGCCCGCAGCACCTCTCGGCCGACCAGGTTCTGGCCCAGGTGAATGCGGCCTATGGGCATGTGTCCAAGGCAACGGTGTACAACACCCTCAACCTGTTCGTGCACAACCGGCTCATCAAGGAAGTCCTGATCGAGCAGGACCGTACGCTTTACGACTCCAACACCTCCGACCACCATCACGTCTACAATCTGGACACCGGTGAACT
>SKYZ01000413.1 GCA_007127625.1 Aquisalimonas sp.
AGCGGCGCGGCGGCCCGGGCTTCCTCGTCGGTCTCGTGGGCGGCGATTCGATGGTACGCCTGCAGGGAAGTGTTGTCGCCGGGCTGCACCCGCAGCACGGTACTGTCGGCGCCGCCGTGGCGCCGGGGGTTGGAGGCACCCAGGTAGGCGCGGGTCAGGCGCGCCATGTACAGCGCGTGATGACCGGAGCGGTTGAGGAAGGCCATGCTGTTGCCGAAGCATGCCACCAGAGCAGCCAGTATCAGCACCACGCCGAAGGCGAGCCCGAACCTGGCTTCGGCGGCGTCGCCTGTGATCAGCACGCCATGGGCCCCGGTGAGCCCGTGAGCCAGGGCGGCCATGATGACCAGGTACACCGACAGCAGGCCGAGGGCGAGCAGCAGTGCCGCCACGGCAAGCGGGATGGCCGGCCGCTCGTGGGTCTCCGGGACGATGCGGGCGATGAGTCTCTGGGCCCCGGCCAGGATGCCGGCAAGCGTCGCGGCCAGGGCCGTCAACTGGCCCGTTGCGGCCTCGTCCGCGCTCCAGCCCGCGAGTAGCCCGCCGGCGGTGTCCACCAGGCCCAGCAACAGCAGAGCCGCGGCGACGCTGAGGGCCCGCAGGAAAGCGCGTGAAACCCCGCTCCGCGCCGCGGCCACATGCACCGCGGATTCGTCCTCGCCGGATCCGGTGCCCGATTCCACGAGTCGCAGCAGTGCCCGGTCCGTGAACAGGAAGATCAGTAGAACCGTCGCCGCAACCAGACTGCCGGCGGTACCGCCCAGCAGCAGGGCAGTGGCGTTGTCGACGCCGGTGGCACCGACGGCCAGCGCAGCCAGCGACAGCAACAGCAGCAGCACCGGTGGTCCCAGATTGGCGATGAACTCCCGGCGAGGTACTGAACGCGGGTGTCCGATCAGCCAGTAGGCCCAGCCCGTGGGCCAGGCGGCGAACACCACTGTCAGGCCGGCCAGGTACAGGTAGGGACTGAGGGGCCAGGCCGTAATGGTGGTTGCTGTCCCGGCCACCGCAGGCGCGATCGGCAGGTAGGCGAGTTGGGCCAGCAGCAGGGCCAGCAGCACGAACATCGCCAGGACCAGGTGCACGCTGACCAGGTTGCGCAGCAGCACGGCGGCGCCCAGCAGCAGATCGCCGGTACCGCGGGGCGACAGGTAGCGGCCGTTCTCGCGCAGGTAGGACAGGATCCCGCGCCGGGTTCGTTCGATGTCGTTGGCGCTGTCGGGTCGGGAGGATGGTTGCCCGGCAAGGATGGCCTCCACGTCGTCGACGCCGGTGACGACCTCCGGCCGCCGGAACAGCTGCCCCAGGAAGGCGCCGAAATAGCCGCCACCGGAGACGGTGGAGAGGTAGTCCACGTGACGGAGCAGACCGGCCCGTGCCAGCGCCTGGAAAAAACCGAGGGTGAACGTGGCGCTGCGGATGCCGCCCCCGGAGAGCCCGAAGCCGACGCCGCCGCCATCCTGGGCAGCCCTGGCCGCCACCCTCCGGCGCTGCAGAAGTGCCTGTTCCTGGTCGGCCAGTGCCCGGGGGTAGTCTTCCCGCATTATTCTGATCCCCTATTCCCTGGTGGATTCTTGTTCAGCGTCTCATTCATTGTAGTTCGGCCGGGGGGAGACGCACCAGGCGAGCTGCGGCATCATTGGGACGTTGTCGTCTACACTCCGGCTACTGCCAGCGATGCACCTGGATTCCGAAACCTTCCTGCGCCACAAGCTGGTCAACCTGTTACGGGCCGTGCTGCTCTTGACCGGCATGCTGCTGCTGCTCGGCCTCATTGGGTGGGTGCTTGCCGGTTGGTACGGCCTGCTCTGGGCGGTGCTGGTGGGCGCGGTGGTGCTGGTGGTGGCGCCGGGGGTTCAGCCGCGGCTGATCCTTTCGCGTTCCGGCGCGCGGCGGCTGCCCCGTGACGCAGCGCCGGTGCTCTACCAGGTGTTGGATCGCCTGTACCAGCGGGCAGGCATTCAGGCGGCACCACAGCTCTGGTACGTGCCCTCGGCCGCACTCAATGCATTCGCCGTCGGCGGCCGCCGCAGCGGGGCCATTGCGGTCACCGCGGGGCTGCTGCGCGCCCTGTCCCTGCGCCAGATTGCCGGTGTCCTGGCCCACGAGACCAGTCACCTGCGCCACAACGATACCTGGGTCATGGCCCTGGCCAGCCTGATCACGGAATTGACCTCGTGGATGGCCCTGTTCGGCCAGATAATGATCCTGCTGGCGATTCCGTATGCCCTGGCCGGTGAGGCGGATATTCCCTGGTTGGTGTTGCTGATTCTCTTGACCGTGCCTACGCTAAGCACGCTGCTGCAGCTGTCCCTGTCGCGCAACCAGGAGTTCAATGCCGATCTGGAGGCGGCGCGGTTGACCGGTGACCCGGAGGGCCTGGCAGAGGCACTGACCCGCCTGGAGCGTTCCCGGGGCGCGTGGCTGCATCGTGTTTTTCTGCCGCGCCGCCGGCCGACCTGGGTGCCGGGCTGGCTGCGCACCCACCCGGAAACCGGTGAACGGGTGAAGCGGCTGCTGGATCTGGCCGCGACACCTGATATGCAACCCATTGTGCCGCTGCGAACCCCGCTGCGGGCTCCCCACGGGGTCCGTGCTTCCTGGGGCATGCGTGGCCCACGGTCGGGGGGGCGGCGCGTGTTCCGTCTGTGACCGGACTGAATAGCAAGGTGAGTAACGGATGCTGGTGAAACGCCTGTTCGCCCAATTCTCCACTGCGGGCCTGCTCCTGGGCACGCTGTTCTTCGCGTTCTCGTTGACGCCCAGCCTGCTGCCGCGGCCGTTCGTGGTCCAGGGAATCATCTCCGGACTCTCCTTTGCTGCCGGGTATGTCCTGGGTTACGCAGCGCACTGGCTCTGGGCCTACCTGGAGCTTCCCGAGCCGCGGCGGCGGGTGGACTGGTGGATCAAGGTGGTGGCAACCGCCTTCTGTACCCTGACTGCCGCCGTGTTCCTGTGGCGTGCCTCCGGGTGGCAGAACTCCGTGCGCGCGCTCATGGAAATGGACGAGGTGGGTGGTGTGCGCGCCTTCAGTGTGGCGTTCATCGCGCTGCTGGTGTTTGCCGTGCTGCTGCTGGTTGCGCGCTGCTTTCGCTGGACCTTCCGTTTTCTCTCCAACCGCCTCCAGCGTTACGTGCCCCCGCGCGTGTCCCACGTGGTCGGCGTGCTCGCCGCCCTGGCGCTGTTCTGGTCAGTGATCGATGGTGTGATTTTCTCCTACGCCCTGCGGGTGGCCGACAACTCCTACCAGCAGTTGGACGTGGTCATCCAGGATGACCTGGAGCCGCCGACGGAACCGACCCGGGCCGGCAGCGCGGAATCCCTGATCTCCTGGGAAGCCCTGGGAGGCCGCGGTCGACGCTTCGTCACCGTGGCGCCGTCCGCCGAGGACCTGGAGGCGTTTCACGGCGAGCCCATGCCGGATCCGATTCGCGTGTACGTGGGCCTGAATGCGGCCGAGACGCCCCAGGAGCGCGCGGAGCTGGCGCTGGCGGAACTGCGGCGTACCGGGGCCTTCGACCGCTCCGTGCTCATTCTGGCCACCCCCACCGGCCGCGGCTGGCTCGACCCGGGTGCCCAGGATACGGTGGAGTACCTGCATCGCGGTGATATTGCGACGGTGACCGCCCAGTACTCGTATCTGCCCAGTCCATTGTCGCTGATGACCGAGGGCGAGTACGGCGTGGAGATGGCCCGGGCGCTGTTCCAGAAGGTCTACGGGTACTGGACGGCGCTTCCCGAAGACGAACGCCCGGATCTCTACCTCCACGGCCTCAGTCTCGGTGCCCTCAACTCCGATCGCTCCTTTGATGTCTTCGATATCATCGACGATCCGTTCCAGGGCGCCCTGTGGAGCGGGCCGCCGTTTCGCAGCGAGACCTGGCGAACGGTCACCCGCGGCCGTGACGAGAACTCGCCGGCCTGGCTGCCGCGTTTCCGCGAGGGCCGGGTGGTGCGCTTCATGAATCAGCATCGTGGGCTGGACGAGCCGGACACGGACTGGGGCAATTTCCGCATCGCCTTTCTGCAGTACGCCAGTGATCCGGTGACCTTCTTCAATCCACAGATGGTGTGGAACGAGCCGGGCTGGATGAGTGGCGAACGCGGGCACGATGTTTCCCCGGATCTACGCTGGTTTCCGGTGGTGACCATGCTGCAGGTGGCGGCGGACATGGCGGTGGGGACGGCGCCCCGGGGCTACGGCCACGAGTACGCTTACGAGCACTACATCGATGCCTGGGTCGCGCTCACGGAGCCCGAGGACTGGTCGGAGAGGGAAATCGAGCGGCTGAAGGAGCGGTTCCGGGACCGATGACCGGTGGTGTGACCGCGGTGCGTGCCGACAGCAGCCCGCGGTCAGTCAACGAGGGTGCGTCAGAACCCGAACGCTGTCCAGCCTCCGTCCACCATGATGGTTTCGCCGGTGACGTACGAGGAGGCGTCGGCGGCCAGAAAGATGGCGGCACCCACCATTTCCTCCGGCAGGCCGAGTCGCTTGAGCGGCGTGCGTTGCCGGATCGCATCGGCGAAACCCGCCCGCGAGTCGGTGATGGCCTTGACCAGCGGTGTTTCCGTATAGGCGGGCGCAATCGCATTCACACGAATGCCCCGGTCGGCCCATTCCGCTGCCAGCACCCGGGTGACCATCTTCACGCCGCCCTTGCTGGCGCAATAGGCCACCGACCCGGTGATGGCCGTTTCCGCAGCGATGGAGGAGATGTTGATGATTCGCCCGTCCCCCTGGTGAATCATCTGCCGCCCCACGGCCTGGGCCATCAGGAACACGCCGGTCAGGTTCACGTCGATGATCTGACGCCAGTCCTCCGGGGTGTAGTCCTCGGCAGGCTTCTTCACTGTGAGGCCGGCGTTGTTCACCAGGATGTCGATGCGCGTGAAGTGCTCCGCTGCCGCCTCCACTGCCTGCTGAATCTCCTCGGGGCGGGTGACATCGCAGGGGAAGGCCCGTGCATCGACGCCGAATCCCCGCGCTGCTGCGGCCACCTCTTCCAGCTCCCGGGGCGTGCGGCTGCACAGCGCCAGGTTGCAGCCCGCTTCCGCGAGGCCCAGGGCAATGCTGCGGCCAATACCCCGGCCGGCGCCGGTGACGATGGCCGAACGGCCGGACAGGTCGAATAGGCGCATGCGGGCAGTTCCTCATTCTCTGGCGGCGAGTGCCGGCATGACTGTGGCGGCCGGGCTATTCCAGTACCGGTGTCGCCTTCTGGGACGAGACAAAAATGCACGCATTCGTGACCGCAGCCACGTCATGCTCTTCGCCCGGCTCGGTGTACAGGTAATCGCCTTCGCCGAGCTCGACGCCACCGATGCGCACCACGCCGGCAAGCACCACCACCTCTTCGGTGCCATGATGCGCATGACTCGGAAACCGTGCCCCGGCCTCCAGGCGAACCCCCGAGGAGCGTCCGCCGCTGTCGTTGTGCCGAAACAGGCTTCGCTGAATGCCCGGGTAGTCCGTCGCCTGCCATTCCCGGTCGGCGGCCTTGTTGACGAGCATGGTGTACACCTCCGTTCCGGTTTCCCCTGACCGCAGTGTAGCGAAAACCCGGCGAGGAGATACGTTGGTCTGCCGCCGTCCCGGCGCCGCGGCTTCATGCACTTCGTGTGCAGGGAGAGAAACGGCGTCGGCAGTACTAACCTTTCAGACAGGACAGGGGCATGGCGACGGGAGGTTGGGCCATGGACGTGGAGCGCCAGACGGCGGCCGTCGATTCCCTGCGGGAATGGAGCAAGTGGTCCATTGGCCTCGGGTTTCTCTCTGCCTCCGGTTGCGTGTTCGTGCTGCAGGGGGGCGTGCCCCTGCTGGCGCAGATCTTTCTGGTGCTGGCGATTTCCGCCTTCGCCGCCAGCGTGCTGTGCTCCATCCTGCTCCTGCGCGTGCTGGCTACACTGGTGGAACGGTTGCCGGTGCAGGATGGCCAGGGGAGCCCCGGGTCCATCTACCAACAGCAATTGCTGCCGGGCCTGACCGTTGCCCGGATCGCAGCCGCCCAGCTGCTGTTCCTGGTGCTGGGCGGTGCGTCCTTTCTCGCCTGGATCGTGGCGCCCTTGTTCTGACGGCGACGATCAGCCGCCTTCCGAGACCAGCTCCCGGTAGGCGTGCCAGCTGGCATGCCCGAGTACCGGCAGGGCCACGGCCAGGCCCACCAGGCC
>SKYZ01000454.1 GCA_007127625.1 Aquisalimonas sp.
ATGCGGTGCCGCTTGACCGGATCGACAAGGCAAATCTGGTTCCGGATGTCTGACAACCCGGCGGGTGCACAGAGCCCGTCGGGCGTGGAGTCGCAAGCATGAGCAAAGAGGTTCTGCTGGTTATTGAGGCCATTTCCAACGAGAAGGGCGTTGATCGCGACGTCATTGTCGAAGCGGTCGAGGCGGCCCTGGCCTCCGCCACCAAGAAGCGCCACCCCGGCGAGATTGACGTGCGCGTGGACGTGGATCGCCGCTCGGGTGAATACAGCACCTTCCGCCGCTGGCAAGTGGTGGAGGATGACGCCGAAGCGGAGTATCCGGACCAGGTGATGCGTCTGTCCGAGGCGCAGCAGCGGGACCCTTCGCTGCAAGTGGGAGATTTCGTCGAGGAACCCATGGAGTCGGTGGCCTTCGGGCGCATCGCAGCGCAGACGGCCAAGCAGGTCATCGTGCAGAAGGTGCGCGAGGCCGAGCGGGCCAAGGTCGTCGAGGCCTACCAGGACCGGGTCGGCGAGTTGCTCACTGGCGTGGTCAAGAAGGCCGAGCGCGGCAACGTGATCATGGATCTGGGCAGCAACGCCGAGGCACTGATTCCCCGTGAGGAGATGATCCCCCGGGAGGCCTTCCGCGCCGGTGATCGGGTGCGTGGTTATCTCAAGGAGGTGCGCCCGGATGCCCGCGGTCCGCAGCTGTTTGTCTCGCGTACGGCGCCGCAGTTTCTCATTGAACTGTTCGAGCTGGAGGTGCCGGAAGTCGGTCAGGAGCTGATCGACATTCTCGGCGCCGCCCGCGATCCTGGCCTGCGCGCCAAGATTGCGGTGCGCTCCAACGACCCGCGCATCGATCCGGTCGGCGCCTGCGTCGGCATGCGCGGCTCCCGGGTCCAGGCGGTGTCCAACGAGCTCTCCGGCGAGCGTATCGACATCATTCTGTGGGACGAGAATCCGGCCCAGTTCGTCATCAACGCCATGGCACCGGCGGAGGTGCAATCCATCGTGGTGGACGAGGACTCCGGCAGCATGGACGTCGCCGTGGCGGACGATCAGCTCTCCCAGGCCATCGGTCGTGGCGGCCAGAACGTGCGCTTGGCCAGTGAGCTCACCGGTTGGGAGCTCAATGTCATGACCAGCGAGGACGCCCAGGCCAAGAGTCAGGAAGAGGCGCAGAAGGTGCTGGACACCTTCATCGAGACCCTCGGCGTGGACGAGGAAGTGGCCGGCATCCTGGTGCAGGAAGGCTTCTCGAGCATCGAGGAGGTGGCCTACGTGCCCGCCTCGGAGATGCTGGAAATCGAGGAGTTCGACGAGGACATCGTCGAGGAACTGCGCTCACGCGCCCGTGATGCCCTGCTGACGCAGATGATTGCGTCCGGCGGTGAGGGTGGCGGCGAGCCCAGCGACGATCTGCTGACCATGGAGGGCATGGACGACGATCTGGCGCGGCAGCTTGCTGGCGCCGGTGTAGCCACCATGGAGGATCTGGCGGAACAGGCGGTGGATGACGTGGTCGATGCCACCGGTATTGATGCCGAACGCGCGGCGACACTCATCATGAAGGCTCGCGAACCGTGGTTCGCCGAGCAGGAGCAGAAGGAATCCTGATCCGTGGTGTGGGCGCCGCTGGCGCCCTGCTCGGGATGCGGCTGCGGGCCGTAGTGAACGACGACCAGGATTCGGGGAGAAACGCATGTCGGAAGTGACAGTCAAGCAGTTTGCGGAAACGGTCGGTACGCCGGTGGAGCGGCTGCTGTCGCAGCTCAGCGAGGCGGGTGTCGAGGTGACCGATGCGGAGTCCGTGCTCACGGACGACGACAAGGCGGCCCTGCTGACCTATCTGCAGAAATCCCGCGGCGGCGGCGAAGCGGATGAGTCCGGCCCCCGCAAGGTGACGCTGCGCCGCAAGAGCACCAGCCAGATCAAGCTTCCGACGGGCGGTGGCGGCGCGCGCGGTGCCCGCGGCAGCGCCGGTTCGCGGACCGTGAACGTGGAAGTGCGCAAGAAGCGCACCTACGTCAAGCGCGAGGACATCGAAGCACAACGCGAGCGCCTCGAGGCGGAACAGCGCGAGGCCGAGGAGGCCCGCCAGGCCGCAGAGGAGCGCGCGCAGCGGGAGGCCGAGGAACAGGTGGCAGCCGAGACGCCACCGGAGCCAGCCGTCGAGGAATCCGCCGAGCCCACCTCCGAAGCGGCCGAAGGCGCAAGTGCGGAGGATGGCGCTGCAGCGGTGGCTGCCGAGGTGGCGGAGTCAGAGTCCCCGGCCGATGCCGCCGCCGAGCAGGGTGAAGATGCCGAAGCGGCTCCCGCGGAAGAAGCCCTTGCCGAGCCTGCGGCCAAGGAGGAGCCGCCGGTGGCTGATCCCGCGACGCTGGAAGCTGAGTCCACCAGCACCACCAAGCGCAAGAAGGCCAAGGGCAAGGAACGTGCTCGTGATGACGAGGACGAGAACAAGGGTCGCAAGGGCAAGGGCCGCAAGGGCCGTGAAGGTCGCGACGAGCTGCACGTCTCCCCGGGGCGCTCCGCGGGCAAGCGTGGCAAGCGCAAGGAGCGCGGCAGCGGCGCCGCCAGCTCACTGCAGCATGGTTTCGAGAAGCCCACTGCCCCGGTGGTGCGCGAAGTGGAGATTCCCGAGTCCATTACCGTCGGCGAACTGGCCCAGCGGATGAGCGTCAAGGCGCCGGTGCTGATCAAGGAAATGATGAAGCAGGGCGTGATGGCCACCATCAACCAGGCGGTTGATCAGGAAACCGCCGTGTTGCTGGTTGAGGAGCTGGGCCACAAGCCCAAGATCGTCAACGAGTACGCCCTGGAAGAGGAAGTTGTCAGCGAGGCCGCCGAGCCAGAGGGCGAGAAGCGGCCGCGTCCGCCGGTGGTCACCATCATGGGGCACGTGGATCACGGCAAGACCTCGGTGCTGGACTTCATCCGTCGTGCCAAGGTGGCTGACTCCGAGGCGGGTGGCATTACCCAGCACATCGGTGCCTATCACGCCACCACCGAGCGCGGCACGGTGACCTTCCTGGATACTCCGGGGCACCAGGCGTTTACCGCCATGCGTGCACGGGGTGCGCAGATCACCGACGTGGTGGTGCTGGTGGTGGCCGCCGATGACGGCGTCATGCCGCAGACCGAGGAGGCGATCCAGCACGCCCGGGCGGCCGGTGTACCCATCGTCGTGGCCGTGAACAAGATGGACAAGCCGGATGCCGATCCGGATCGGGTCAAGCAGGAACTTGCCAAGTACGAGGTCATCCCGGAGGAATGGGGCGGCGATACCCAGTTCGTCCACGTGTCCGCGAAGACCGGCGATGGCCTGGAAGAGTTGCTGGAAGCCATCATTCTCCAGGCAGAGCTACTGGAGCTGCAGGCGGTGGTGGACTGTGCGGCCACCGGGATTGTCGTCGAGTCCAGCCTGGACAAGGGGCGTGGCCCGGTGGCCACGGTGCTGGTCCAGAACGGCGAGCTGCACAAGGGGGATGTCATCCTCTCGGGCGTGGAGTATGGCCGCGTGCGCGCCATGCTCGACGAGAACGGCCGCCAGGTGGACAAGGCCGGGCCGTCCATTCCGGTGGTGGTGCTGGGCCTGTCCGGCCTGCCCAACTCCGGTGATGACGTGATGGTGCTGAAGGATGAGCGCAAGGCCCGGGAAGTGGCCGAAATGCGCCAGGAGCGTCAGCGCGAGAAGCGGCTGCAGCAGCAGAAGGCCGCGCGCATGGACGAACTCTTCAGCCAGATGAAGTCCGACGAAGTCAACCAGGTCAACATCCTCCTGAAGGCGGACGTGCAGGGCAGCGCCGAGGCGCTGAGTCAGTCCTTGACCGATCTGTCCAACGACGAGGTCAAGGTCCATGTGATCCAGACCGGCGTCGGCGGCATCAACGAGTCGGACGTCAACCTGGCCATCGCCTCCAGTGCCATCCTCATCGGCTTCAACGTCCGTGCCGACGCAGCGGCGCGCAAGCTGATCCGTGAGCATGAAGTGGATGTGCACTATTACAGTGTCATCTACGAGGCCATCGACGAGGTCAAGAAGGCCATCAGCGGCATGCTGGAGCCGGAGGTCAAGGAAGAGATTATCGGTCTTGCCGCGGTGCAGGACGTGTTCAAGTCCTCCAAGCTCGGGGCCATCGCCGGCTGCCTGGTGGAAGAGGGCGTGGTGCGTCGTCGCTGTCCCATCCGCGTGCTGCGGGACAACGTGGTGATCTACGAGGGTCAGCTGGAGTCGCTGCGCCGCTACAAGGACGACGTCAACGAAGTCCGCTCCGGCACCGAATGTGGCATCGGAGTGAAGAACTACAACGACGTCAAGGTCGGCGACCAGATCGAGTGCTTCGAGCGCTACGAAGTGGCCCGCTCGCTGTAAGGCCAACGCAGGAAAGACGCACAGGCGTCGGGAAGGTTAGTCGCATGGCGAAGGAAACACCCCGCACCCGGCGCGTGGCGGAGCAGCTGCAGCGGGAGCTGGCGGAGACCATCCGCGACGAGATCCGGGACCCCCGCGTGGGCTCGGTCACCGTCTCCGGGGTGCAGGTCGGGCGGGATCTGGCCCACGCCAAGGTGTACATGACCGTGCTGGGCGCCGATGCCGCCGCCAGCGAGGAGGCTGCGGCGGTGCTGAACAACGCCGCCGGTTTCCTGCGCCGCGAATTGGCGCGCCGGGTCCGGCTGCGCACTGTGCCGGCCATGAAGTTCATTCGCGACCCGTCCTTTGACCGTGGCGCGCATCTGTCCAATCTCATCGATCGCGCGGTGGACGAAGACGCCGAGCGTGGCAACAACGAGTGACCCCGCATAGCCGTGGCAGCCAAACGACAGCGACGCAAGGTGAACGGCATTCTGCTGCTGGACAAGCCCACCGGCGGCAGTTCCAACAAGGTGCTGCAACGGGTCAAGTGGCTGTTCAACGCCCGCAAGGCAGGCCACACCGGCAGCCTGGATCCCCTGGCCACGGGCCTGCTGCCACTGTGCTTCGGAGAGGCCACCAAGGTTTCCGGGTTCCTGCTGGATGCCGACAAGCACTACCGGGTGCGTTGCCGCCTGGGGCAGACCACCAACACCGCCGATGCCGAGGGCGAACTCCTGAGCGAGCGCCCGGTGCCGGTGCTCGACGAAGCCACCATCGGCGACGTGCTGCAGCGGTTTCTGGGTGAGCAGGACCAGGTGCCGCCCATGTACTCCGCGGTGAAGCACCAGGGCGAGCGCCTGTACCGCATCGCCCGCCGGGGTGAAGAGGTGGAGCGCAAGGCCCGCCGGATCCGGATTCTCGCCCTGCAACTGGTCGAGTTGGGACAGGCAGAGTTCACCCTGGACGTGCACTGCTCCAAGGGCACCTATGTGCGCACGCTGGCGGAGGAGATCGGTGAGGCGCTGGGTTGCGGCGCACATGTGACGGCACTGCGCCGTACCGGGCTTGGCCCGTTCACCGACCAGCCCATGGTGACCATGGAGCAGGTGGAGGCCGCCGCCGAACAGGGCTTCGGTGCCCTGGACGATCTGCTGCTGCCGCCCGAGGCCGGGCTCGTGGACTGGCCCGGTGTCACCCTGGACGCGGACAGTACCCACTTCCTGCTGCTGGGCCAGGCCGTGTTCGTGCCCCGGGCGCCGGATGCGGAGTGGCTGCGCCTGTTCGGTCCGGACGGCTTCCTGGGCATGGGCGTGATGCTGGATGACGGTCGGGTGGCGCCGCGGCGCCTCATGGCCGGCTAAGGGTAAAGGCGAAGGGCAAAAATTCCGGGAGTCAGGCGTGTTTAGCTTGTCGCCCCGCAGGTGCGCCGCTACAATAGCGGCCCTTCAGGAAAGTGGACGGAATACCAGGAGTCATTTGATGTCGCTGACGGCCGAAAAGAAATCGGAGATCGTGAACGAGCACAAGCGCTCGGAAGGGGATACCGGTTCCCCGGAAGTCCAGATCGCGCTGCTTACTCACCGCATCGCCCACCTCACCCAGCACTTCGCGGATCACAAGCAGGATCACCACTCCCGCCGAGGTCTGCTGAAGCTGGTGAACCAGCGTCGCAAGCTGCTCGACTATCTGAATCGTAAGGACCGCGAACGCTATCAGGCGATCGTGGCCAAGCTCGGTCTGCGCAAGTAAGGCGCCGGCGCCATTTTCCCGCAGGCAGAGGATCAGTCGCTGTGGAATCAGTAAAGAAGTCTTTCCAGTACGGCGAACA
>SKYZ01000244.1 GCA_007127625.1 Aquisalimonas sp.
CAAGCAGGTCAACCCGCAGGCACTCGTCTCGGTGAAGCTCGTGTCCGTGGCCGGTGTCGGCACCATCGCTGCTGGCGTGGCCAAGGCCTACGCCGACCTCATCACCATCGCGGGCTATGACGGTGGCACCGGCGCCAGTCCGCTGACCTCGGTGAAGTACGCCGGCGCCCCGTGGGAGCTGGGTCTGGTGGAAACCCACCACGCCCTGCGCGCCAACGACCTGCGCGGCAAGGTGCGCGTGCAGGCCGATGGCGGCATGAAGACGGGGCTCGACGTCATCAAGGGCGCCATTCTCGGCGCCGAGAGCTTCGGCTTCGGCACCGCGCCCATGGTGGCCATGGGCTGCAAGTACCTGCGCATCTGCCACCTGAACAACTGCGCCACCGGCGTGGCCACCCAGGAGAAGGTGCTGCGGCTCAAGCACTTCATCGGCACCCCCGAGAAGGTGGCCAACTACTTCCGCTTCGTCGCCGAGGAAACGCGGGAGTGGATGGCGAAACTCGGTGTGCGCCGGCTGGAAGACCTCATCGGCCGCACCGATCTGCTGGAGATTCTCCCCGGCGAGACGGAGAAACAGCAGCAGCTGGATCTCACACCACTGCTCTCCGACGGCGGGGTACCGGCGGACAAGCCGCGCCACTGCATCGAGCCCAGTAACGTGCCCTTCGACAAGGGTGAACTGGCCGAAGAGATGGTGCGCGAGTGCCTGCCGGCCATCGAGTCGAAATCCGGGGGCGAGTTCCACTTCCAGGTGAAGAACATGAACCGCTCCATCGGTGCCCGGCTCTCCGGCGAGATCGCCCAACGCCACGGCAACTACGGCATGGCCGATCACCCGCTGGTGCTGCGCCTGGAGGGCAGCGCCGGGCAGAGCTTCGGCGTGTGGAACGCGGCCGGCCTGCACATGCACCTGGCCGGCGACGCCAACGACTACGTGGGCAAGGGCATGGCCGGCGGCAAACTGGTCATCCACCCGCCCAAGGGCAGCACGTTCCAGACAAACAGCACCACTATCATGGGCAACACCTGCCTGTACGGTGCCACCGGCGGCAAGGTGTTCGCCGCGGGCACCGTGGGTGAGCGCTTCGCGGTAAGGAACTCCGGCGCCCACGCCGTGGTGGAGGGCATGGGGGACCATGGCTGCGAATACATGACCGGCGGCGTGGTCTGCTGCCTCGGCTCCACTGGGCTGAACTTCGGCGCCGGCATGACCGGCGGCTTCGCCTTCGTGCTGGACCTGGAGAACGAGTTCGTGGACAGCTACAACCACGAGCTCATCGACATCCACCGGGTGCAGTCGGAGTCCATGGAAGCCCACCGGAACTACCTCAAAGGCATGATCCGCGAGTACGTCCGCGAGACGGGCAGCGAATGGGGTCAGGAGATCCTGGACAACTTCCGCGACTACAGCCGGCGATTCTGGCTGGTGAAGCCAAAGGCGGCGGATCTCCAGAGCATCCTGGACACCCTGCGCCAGGCCGCGTGATCCGTCCTGGCCGGCGCCCCGCGGCGCCGGCCGTCTCCCTCAGCCGGTACATCCGATAACGACGAACGCGACAGGAACCCATGGGAAACAACTTTCAGTTCATCGAAGTCCCGCGCCAGGACCCGCGAAAGGAAGCCGTGGAGGTCCGCGTCAACAACTTCAGCGAGATCTACGACCAGTTCGACAAGGAAACCGCTGCCGCCCAGGCCGACCGCTGTCTGGACTGCGGCAACCCGTACTGTGAGTGGAAGTGCCCGGTGCACAACTACATCCCCAACTGGCTGAAACTCATTGCCGAGGGGAATCTGTTCGAGGCCGCCGAGCTCTCCCACCGCACCAACTCGCTGCCGGAGGTGTGCGGGCGTGTGTGCCCACAGGACCGCCTGTGCGAAGGCGCCTGCACGCTCAACGACGGCTTCGGCGCCGTGACCATCGGCAATATCGAGCGCTACATCACCGACGAGGCCTTCAAGGCCGGCTGGCGCCCGGACATGTCCGGCGTGGTGGATACCGGCAAGAAAGTGGCCGTGATCGGTGCCGGTCCGGCGGGCCTTGGCGCCGCCGACATCCTGGTGCGCAGCGGCGTCAAGCCCGTGGTCTACGACAAGTACCCGGAGATCGGCGGCCTGCTCACCTTCGGCATCCCGCCGTTCAAGCTGGAGAAGGAAATCGTCCGCACCCGGCGCAACATCATGGAAGAGATGGGCGTCGAGTTCCGGCTCAATACCGAGATCGGCAAGGACGTCGACTTTGCCGAACTGGAACGCGAGTACGACGCCGTATTCCTGGGCATGGGCACCTACACCTACATGCGCGGCGGCTTCCCCGGCGAGGACCTGCCCGGCGTCTACGAGGCATTGCCGTTCCTGGTGTCGAACATCAACAAGGAGCTCGGCTTCCAGAAAGATCCGGGCGAGTTCATCGACATGCAGGGCAAGCGGGTGGTCATCCTCGGTGGCGGCGACACCGCCATGGACTGCAACCGCACCTCCATCCGTCAGGGCGCCAAGAGCGTCACCTGCGCCTACCGGCGCAATGAGGAGAACATGCCCGGCTCCCGCCGCGAGGTGGTCAACGCCAAGGAAGAAGGCGTGAGGTTCCTGTGGAACCGGCAGCCGGTGGAGATCGTTGGTGACGGCAAAGTCGAGGGCGTCAAGGTGGTCACCACCCAGCTGGGCGAGCCGGACGAGCGCGGCCGCCGGCGCCCTGAGCCGGTCCCCGGCAGCGAGGAGGTGATCCCCGCCGACCGCGTGCTGATCGCCTTCGGCTTCCGCCCCAGTCCGGCGGAGTGGTTCAGCAACTACGCCATCGAGACGGACGAACGGGATCGTGTCACCATCCGCAAGGACGAGCAGTTCTTCGGCCAGACCGGCAACCCGAAGATCTTCTCCGGGGGCGACATGGTACGCGGGTCGGACCTGGTGGTGACCGCCGTGTTCGAAGGCCGCGAGGCGGCCAAGGGGATTCTGAACTACCTGGAGGTCTAGCGACTTCGGGTCGCTCTGGCCACCGCAGGAGCGGCACACGCCGCGATATCACCGTGCATCATGCGCCAGGTACGGTCGCGGCTTGCGCCGCTCCTACGGACGACCGCCATTGTGGGAGCGGCTTCAGCCGCGACGACGCACGGACCGACGCCCTTGTCGCGGCTGAAGCCGCTCCCACAATGGGGTGTGCAGACGATTTCCACACCATAACCACCGCTCAGGAGGCTGCGTTGACAACACCCGCCCCGCTCCAGAACGACCTCCTCCTCCGCGCCCTGCTCCGGGAACCCACCGAGCGCACCCCCGTGTGGATGATGCGCCAGGCAGGGCGCTACCTGCCGGAGTACCGGGCCACCCGGCAACGGGCCGGCGACTTCATGACCCTGTGCCAGACGCCGGAGCTCGCCTGCGAGGTCACCCTCCAGCCCCTGGAACGGTTCCGGCTGGACGCTGCCATCCTGTTCTCCGACATCCTCACCATCCCCCATGCCATGGGTCTCGGACTGCATTTCGTCACCGGCGAAGGGCCCCGGTTCGAGCGCACCGTGCGGGACGAAGCGGCGGTGGATGCGCTCCCGATCCCCGACCCGGAGGAGGAACTGCGCTACGTGCCGGATGCAGTGCGCCTGATCCGGCGCGAACTCAATGGCCGGGTGCCACTCATAGGCTTCTCGGGCAGCCCCTGGACCCTGGCCACCTACATGATCGAGGGCAGCGGCTCCAAGAACTACGCCTGGTGCAAGGGCATGCTCTATGACCGGCCCGATCTCATGCACCGGCTGCTGGACAAGACTGCCCGCGCCGTCACCGCCTATCTGAACGCGCAGATCGCCGCCGGTGCCCAGAGCCTGATGATCTTCGACACCTGGGGCGGCGTCCTGACACCGCAGACCTACCGGGAGTTCTCGCTGCACTACGCGGAACAAATCATCTCCGGGTTGTCCAAAACAGCAGAGGGCCGTCGCGTACCCGTGGTGTTCTTTACCAAGAACGGTGGCCCGTGGCTGGAGGCCATGGCGGAGTCCGGTGCGGATGGTCTGGGCATCGACTGGACCCAGGACATCGGCGAGGCACGCCGGCGCGTGGGCGATCGTGTCGCGCTCCAGGGCAATCTGGACCCCAGCGCCCTGTACGCGTCGCCCGCCGTCATCGAGCGCCACGTCGGTGAGATCCTCGATGCCTACGGCACGGGCACCGGCCACGTGTTCAACCTGGGCCACGGGATCCACCCGGAGGTGGACCCGGATCACGCAGGGGCCATGATCGAGGCAGTACACGCGCTCAGTCCCCGGTATCATCAGGGGTAACCAGTCGCAACCAAGGAAACCGGCATGAAGGTGCGGACGCTTTCCGCGGGAGTCGTAGTGGTGCGGCGCGAGGGCGACACCTGGCGCTGCCTGCTGCTCCGCGCCTTCCAATACTGGGACTCCCCCAAGGGTCAGGTGGAAGACGGCGAAAAGCCCATCCAGGCGGCGCTTCGAGAGGTGCGCGAGGAAACCGGAATCCGCGACCTGGACTTCATCTGCGGCCACGACTACGTCGAGACCGGCCCCTACGCCCGCGGCAAGGTGGCCCGTTACTACCTGGCGGAGACCCATAGCCGCCACGTGGTGCTGGGCGTGAACCCGGAACTCGGCCGGCCCGAGCACCAAGAATACCGCTGGGTCAGCTTCCGCCGCGCCCGGCAACTGGCGTCACCGCGGGTGAGGCGGGTGCTGGAGTGGGCGGAGCAGCGGCTAAGGGATCACGCAGGCGGGACGGAGCAGGGGGACAGTGGTGAACAGGCCTCCGCGAGCCGGCCGTAATGAAAATGAATACGCATTTTCCCTCATGGGGCGGGAAGTGCGGATCGATTACCCTGCCTCCAGGTTTTCATGCTCGGAGATTCGCCGATGGATGACGTCGCCAGGACGCCACACTATCTGATCGACCCCCGCAAGTTCCGCGATCCCGCAATCACCGCCGACGGCGAGCCGCGCGCCCACGTGCGCCTGCAACGCCTGGAGACGCTGTGGTTCTGCACCGGCACTCTCTGCAACCTGGAGTGCCGCAACTGCTACATCGAATCCTCGCCCAGCAATGACAGCCTGGTGTATCTCACCGCCGGCGAGGTGGGCGCGTACCTGGACGAAATCGAACGCGAGCGTCTGGGCACCCGGAGTATCGGGCTCACTGGCGGCGAGCCGTTCATGAACCCGGACATCCTGGCGATTCTTGAGGATGCCCTGGGCCGGGGGTTCGATGTCCTGGTGCTCACCAACGCCATGAAGCCCATGATGAAGTGCGCCGACGGGCTTCTGTCGCTGCGGCGACAGTTCGGTGACCGTCTGACCGTGCGCGTCTCCATCGACCATTATGACGAGGCGGTGCACGAGGAAGAGCGCGGCCCGAAATCCTGGGCACCCACGGTCAAGGGTCTGCACTGGTTGACCAGCAATGGCTTCCACGTGGACATCGCCGGGCGACTGTTCTCCGGCGAGACCGAGGCGCAGATGCGGGCGGGCTACCGGGGCTTATTCCGTCGCGAGCACATTGAGCTGGACGCGAACGACCCCGCGCGGGTGGTGCTCTTCCCGGAGATGGACGAGACCATCGACGTGCCAGAGATCACCGAGGCCTGCTGGGCCAAGACCGGCACCTCACCTGATGCCATGATGTGCGCCAGCTCCCGCATGGTGATCAAGCGCAAGGGCGCCGACCATCCGGTGGTGGTGCCCTGCACCCTGCTCCCCTACGACCCGCAGTTCGAGCTCAGCCGCACGCTGGTCGGCAGCTTCACGGACGTGGCCCTGAACCACCCCCACTGCGCCAAGTTCTGCGTGCTCGGTGGCGCCAGCTGCGGCGGCTAGGTGGCGGTGGCAACACGCATGGACCACCGTTCGTAGGGTGCATCTTGATGCACCTCCCCGGGCCTGGCCAGCCAAGGCGGCTCTATCAAGGGCTGTCATGGTGCATCGAGATGCACCATGATATGGATTGACCTGTCAACGTTTGCCGTTTGGTTTCCTCGTTTCGTGTTGTGATGGTCTCTCCTGGGTGCGCATGGGCTCGGTTCAGAGCCCGGGGGCAGTCTACGACGGTGGATCCCTCTGATATACGTGGGTTGATTACCGACCGGATTTCACTGCGTCGTGGAGCTGCCCGTCTCTACTGGCGAGGGTCATTCACCCGGCAGGGGGGGC
>SKYZ01000318.1 GCA_007127625.1 Aquisalimonas sp.
CCGGCCTGGAGCTGAGCCTGACCCGCCCGGTGGATGAGCGCGTCACCGCCCTGGCGGACCGTCTGCAGCGCGCTCCAACGCTGCAGCCGGTCCGCCAGGGCAGTGACACGCTCGTCCACCGGGCGGGTCAGGCTCAGCTCCAGGCCGGTGCGCTCGTCGACCTCCGTGGGCCGGGAGACGGCCAGCACCATGGGCTGACTGATCCCCTGGAGCTCCGGCATGGCGAGCTGGTAGTGCACCGAATCCCAGGGGATGCCGTCTTCGGACAGCAGCCACTCCGGCTCGGTGAGCCCACTCAGCCGGATGCCCTTGATGACGGGCACATCCAGTTCGGTCAGCGCGGCGGTGGCGTCGCGACGGCCTTCGCCGCCGCCCACGGTGAAGTACTGCAGGCTCACCACCCCCGCCAGTTCCGCCGGCGCTGCCCGCTCGGCCAGGGTTTCCACCGCCTCGACACTGGCACCACCCCAGCGGGCAAGCACGGCGAAACACTGGATACCACGCTCTTCCAGCGCGGCGCAGGCGGCATCCAGCAGGTCCCGGTCACCGGGACGGTCGCCGTAGTCGGTATCCAGCAGGGCAACGGCGGGGCCGTCGTCCAGATCCATGGCGTCCGCATCCGGGCTGGCGGTGCCGTGGCGATAGTAGCGGATGGTGTCACGGGGCCGGGGCTCCGGGACGTCCATGGACTCCCCCGCCTCCGCCAGCAGCCAGCGGAACAGGCCGTCGATGTGTTGTGGACTGCGGCCCTGGTAGAAGGCACGCCCCGTCAGCCAGCCGGCCTGCTCCGCAAAGCGCTCCTGCCGTTGGGCCAGGTGTTCACGGGGATCCTCGCCGGGGTCCGGGTTGAGGGTAAGCTCGGTGAGATCGTCATCGGAGAGCCCGTCCAGCACCCGTTCGCCGCCCAGCCGGGAGAGCCGCGTGATCCGACGGTCACTGTTGATGGCCAGAATCGGCGCCTCGCCCGCCGGCGGCTCATGCCGCATCAACCGTTCCAGCCGCCCCACCTGGTCGCCGAACACGGCGGCCAGAAGCACCGCATCCGCCTCCTGCCACAGGGCCGCGACCTCGTCGTCGGCCTTACCGGCAAGCTGCTCCGGCGTACGCAGCACCACCTCATGGTCCTGATGGGCATCCAGGAACTCGTGCGCCCCGGCCGCCATTTCGGCGGCGGAGCGCTCGGAGACGATGCCGACGATGGTGCCGGCATGGGCCATGGCAGGGGCGAGCAGCACGCTGAGCAGGATCAGGCGGAGCATTTAGCGGGTCCCGTAGCGGACGCTGAGGAAGGCGGTACGGCCGGCGGTCTGATAGTCAAATTCGCTGAAGCCGTTCCGTGCCGTGACGTAATCCGCGTCAAAGACGTTGTCGACGGTCAGGCGAGCGGACCAGTTACTCGCGAATTCCCAGCCGACGCGCGCATTCAGCAGACCGAAACCGGACAAGCGCTCGTCATTGTCGCTGTCGTTGTAGCGGTCACTCTGGGCGATACCGGACAAGCCGACAGAGAAGCTCCCGAAGGAGCGATCCACATCCAGGCGTGCACTGGCCGTGGACCGGCGACTGAGCCTGTTCCCGTCCCGAGTGCCATCATCACTGCTCCGCACTCTGGGATCCATTAGCGTACCCGCGGCCCGCAAATCCCACGGCCCGATGCGTGTTCCGGCTGCAGTCTCTATCCCCTGGATACGGGCACGGTCCACGTTCTCCGGGCCAGTGCCCGTATTCTGAATCAGGTCGTCCACGAACGTCTGGAACAGAGCCACGTCCCAGAAGCTGTGACCATACTGTCCGCGGAAACCCAACTCCGCGGTCTGGGAGCGTTCAGGCGCGAGATCCGGGTTGCCGAACCCCGGGAAATACAGATCGTTGAAGGTCGGCGCGCGAAACGCGGTTCCGTAGCTCAGCCGCAGCCGATGATTGGCGTCCAGTGCCTGCCCGACAGCGACCGAACCGGTCACATGGTCCCCGAAGGCCTCGTTACTATCGAAGCGAGCACTGAACTGGATGTCCGCTTTGCCCAGACCGACCAGATACTGCGCAAAGGCGGCCCGATTGTCGCGCCGGTCTTCGTCATAATCGGTGGTACTGTCCACCTCATCGCGGTGAAATTCCCCGCCAAGAATGACCTCGTTATTGCCCAGCATTAGCGAGTTTTCCAGACGCGCAGTGCGGGTACGCGTATCGAACACGGAATCGCCAAAGTCATCCCTGTTCTCCTGCTCGTCCCTACCCTCGCTTACCTGCAGGCGCGTGACTGCGCGGTCCGAGAGCGGGACCACCGCATTGGCCCCCACTGTCTGAATGACGAAGTCCGTGTCCCCGCCGTCGAACTCAGTGTTGCCGTGGGCACGGAACCCGAGCAGTCCGAGCTCGACCCCGTTTCCGAACCGATGAGAAATGCGGCCAACGCCTGACGTGTTATAGAAGCCCTTGTCGTCACCATCCTCGCGAACCGCGGTGCCGTCGGTGTGAAAGTGGTTGGCACCCAGGCTCCAGGCGGTCCCGCCACTGCTACCGGCGAACCCTGCGCCGTACTCGTGGGAGCCGTGAGAACCGCTCCCGCCCTGGACCCAGTACTGGTCACGGTCACGCCCATCCGGCGTGAACCCCTGCACCACACCGCCCACGGCGTCAGCTCCGTACAGGGTGCCGCGCGGGCCGCGGACCAGTTCCACGCGATCCAGAAGCTGGGGCGGGATGAACTGCCACGGCGCGCCGCCGCTGGTGGCCGAACGAACGCGGATGCCATCAATCAGCAAGACCGTGGATTCGCTGCCGGTGCCCCGGGTGTAGACACTGGTGTTCTTGCCGAAACTGCCGTTGCTGACGAGATCGAAGCCGGGCTGCCCGCGGAGCGCATCGGACAATTCGCGCGGCTGCTGACGATCCAGGGTCTCGCGGTCGATGACGGTGACGGAGCTGAGACTCTCATCCACCGTCTGGGTAGACAGGGTAGGCGTCACCACCAGTGGGTTGAGCTGGATTGTGGATTCGTCATCGGCGGCGGCCGCCAACGGGATCAGACACGCGGCCGCAACAGCGGCCTGGCGGGTTGAAACGATAAGCATTGTAAGTCCCCTTCTGCCGTGCCACCCGCACGGACTTGATGTGGTTATCGATTGGTGGCGCGTGCGGCGGGGTTTCACAGGGCGGCGGGACGCGAGGCGGGTCTGCCGGCCTGTGCGTCGCCCTCCGCAACGCGCGGCATACCCGGCAGGCCGGTCTACGGGCTGATGAGCGGGGTGAGGGTTCATCCCTGGGCGACCGCCTTCCCGTGCGTCATGCACAGTGGCTGTGTAGCCGCCTTTGACTCAAACACCGTTGCGGGGGCAGCGCCGGACTGGGGCCGCATGCCAGGGCTGGCGGGCCGGTACCGGCTTCCCGTTTCATCCCGACGCCGCATTCGGGCACGGCGAGGGACACCTGCTGGGAGACGGGCAAGCTAGCAAGGGGGTGGTGTCGAGTCAAATCGGCGAGTTCGTGCCGGCAGGCGCAACCGCGGACCTGAAGGTCCGCCTGCGTCCGATCTGCAGGCCAGGAGAACCTATCTAGAGGCTGTCATGGTGGAGCGAAAGGTCCACCCTACAAGCTGAGCGAGAGAGCCCGTGGGAGCGACGTCAGTCGCGATATTGCAGCGTACACGGCTGCGGCCGTCGCGACTCACGTCGCTCCTACAAGGTGGGGGCGTGGCGGGTTCTTGCCAACGCATGGTCCAGGCGCTCCAGG
The DNA here is from genome assembly GCA_007127625.1 of Aquisalimonas sp. GTDB lineage: Bacteria > Pseudomonadota > Gammaproteobacteria > Nitrococcales > Aquisalimonadaceae > Aquisalimonas. The sequence continues at coordinate 3,730 of SKYZ01000318.1, forward strand.
GCCGTGGTGTCCGGAGGCAGACCGAAGCGCAGTGCCGCCGGTTGGTGGAACAGCCGGACCAGCACACCCTGGCTTGCCAGCTCATTGCGGATGGTCGCCGCCTGCGGATGCGGGCAGTAACGGAACAGTGAAGTGCCCCCGGTGGGGGGTAGCCCATGGCGCTCCAGCACGCTGTCCAGCGCCCCGGCGGCGTCGGCCAGCCAGTGCCGCGCCTCGGTCTGCCAGGCCGTGTCGGTCAGGGCCCGGGCCATGAGCCAGCGGGTGGGGTGGCTGACCGCCCAGGGGCCCAGCGCCTGGTCCAGCGCCTGACAGACGGACTGCGGCCCCAGCACCAGACCACCCCGCAAACCGGCAAGGCCGAAGAACTTGCCCAGGGAGCGCAGCACCAGGAGTCCGTCACGGTCGGCCCAGGGTGCGAGGCTGACGGTGGGGGTCGGATCGACGAACGCCTCGTCCACCACCAGCCAGCCGCCGCGGGCGGCCAGGGTCGCGTGCCAGTCCAGGAGCCGGTCCACGGGCAGTGCCAGTCCGGTGGGATTGTTCGGATGGATCCAGACCAGCACATCCAGGGCGGCCACCTGGGCGTCCACTTCGTCGTGGGCGACGGGGACCACCGTGTGCCCGGCCTGCTCCCACCACCAGGCGTGCTCCGCGTAACCCGGCTCCGGCACACCAACCCGGCAGGCGGACCGCAACCACGGCAGCCCCTGAATGGCGGCCTGGCTACCCGCCACGGGCAGAGAGCCGGCAGGGTCCGGTGCGCCGGCCCAGCGGCGTGCAACGGCGTCGAGGCCGTCGTCCGCTTCGGGCAGTCGCTGCCAGACCTCGGTGGGCACGGACGGCACCGGCCAGGGTCGCGGGTTGATGCCCGTGGACAGGTCCAGCCAGTCGGCCACCGGTCTCTCGTAAAGGCGGGCGGCGCGGTTCAGCCGGCCGCCGTGGTCAGGGCCCATAGACCACCTCCGACAACAATCAGCACAAGCCACAGCACGACCGCACGGCGTACCAGGCGGATCGCGCCGGCAATGGCTTCGGCACCGGGCACCGGGCCGACGCCGAGGTGCGGCCGCCTTTTCCAGCCACCGCGATAGGGGGCGTCCCCACCCAGCGTCACTCCGAGTGCGCCCGCGCCGGCCGCCATGACCGGCCCGGCATTGGGGCTCTCCCATGCCGGCGCCTGCGTCCGCCAGCAGCGCAGGGCCGCGACGGTCCGCCCCACCAATGCGTAACTCAGTGCCGTCAGGCGCGCCGGTATCCAGTTCAGCACGTCGTCGAACCGGGCGACGGAGCGCCCGAAACGGTCATAGCGCTCGGTACGATAGCCCCACATGGCGTCCAGGGTATTCACCAGGCGGTGCAGAATCACGCCGGGCAGCCCCGCCACCACGTACCAGAACAGACTGGCGAAAACCGCATCGGCGCCGTTCTCGAGAACGGACTCGACGGTGGCCGCCGCGACCCTGGGCTCATCCAGTTGCCCAGCATCACGGCTGACCAGCGCCGCCACGGCGGTACGTGCCGCCACCAGATTGCCGCCCGCAAGCGGCACGGCCACTGCCCGGGCGTGTTCGGCGAGGCTGCGCAGGCCCAGTGCCAGGTAGAGCACGACGGCCTCCAGCAGCAGCATCGGCACCACCGGGAGCATGCGCATGGCCAGCCACGTCAGTGCCGCCGGTGGCAGAACCAGCACCGCCGCGGCCAGCACGCCACGAGCAAAGGCCGACGCCCCGGAGCGGTTCAGGCGCCGTTCCGTTACCGCAGCGAGGTTGCCGAAAGCGACCAGGGGATGACCCCGGCGCGGCTCCCCCAGTGCGGCATCCAGCAGCACGGCGACGACACAGACGAGGGCAGTCAGCATGGCATCATGGGCACGCAAGTTCGTGAAAAGCGGGTAGTCTACGCGTTCCAGAGCCGGGACCCGAACCCGGCTTGACACCCGCGAGGCCCGGGCCGAAGATCGATCGCGCTCTTGGCAACGGGAATCCACCCATGACCACAGGCCCCCTCTGGGACGCCCCCGTCCCCGTACCGGACGAGACCGCCACCCAGGCGGCGCGAGAACGGCAGATACGCCTGACCAAGCCGCCGGGCTCCCTGGGGCGGCTGGAGGAAGCGGCGATCCGCCTCGCCGGCCAGCAGGCGTCGGCCACACCGTCCATGGAGCGCGTCCACGTTGCCGTATTCGCGGCCGACCACGGCGTCTGTGCCGAGGGGGTGTCTGCCTTCCCGCAGGCGGTGACCGGCCAGATGGTGCGGAACTTCGCCGCCGGCGGCGCTGCCATCAGCGTGCTCTCACGCCAGCTCGGCGCGACCATGGAGGTGGTGAACCTGGGCACCGTGGAGCCGCTGCCCGCCATGGCGGGAGTGCGCGATGCCACCATCGCCCCGGGCGCGCGCAATC
>SKYZ01000463.1 GCA_007127625.1 Aquisalimonas sp.
CAACCCTCCCCCCTTTCTTGACCCCTTGTTATCGATGGCCATACTGGTGCTGTCTGAAAGCAAGGAGCCACCATGCCCGCAACCCCCTTTGAACAGGCGATGGAACGGATTGACGCCATGCATGCGGACGATCCGAGAAGCGTCCATGTCGGCGGCGGCGACCTGCCCCAGGAGCTCTGGCACGCGCAGCGCATGAGTGCCTGGCTGCAGCGTCTCCAGGAATCACCGGATGAACTCACCCGGCTGGCCGTGCGTGCGCAGCATCTTCAACGCTGGGGTATCCCCCGAACCGAGTATCCCGAGGGGCGACGGGGCTATCTGGCCTGGCGCCGCGAACAGGGGCGCCGCGCCGGGGCATTGACTGCCGAGGCGATGGAAAACGCCGGTTACTCCGCGGAGGATGCCTCCCGGGTAGCGTCCATGATCCGCAAGGAAGGGCTCGGGCGCGATGAAGCCGTCCAGGCGGTCGAGGACTGCGCCTGTCTCGTGTTCCTGGAAAACTACTTCGCTGATTTCCTGCACAAGGTCGAGCGCGATCACATGGTCCGGATTGTCCGCAAGACCTGGCGCAAGATGTCTGCACAGGCCCGGGAGCTGGCAATGACCATCCCGCTCACCCCCGAAGCGCAGCAGATTGTCGCCGATGCCCTGGAGGCGGGTTCCGGGCAAGCCGAAGCCTGACGTCCCGCCCGGCGGTCAACGGGGCTCGGCTGCGCTCCGCGGTCGAACCGCTTGTTATCAATGTCGGAGGTTGGACTCCTGGGTGTTATGCAAAGAAAAAGGGGCACCCTACGGGTACCCCTTTTTCTTTGCATGGCGCGCCCGGAAGGATTCGAACCTCCGACCGCCTGGTTCGTAGCCAGGTGCTCTATCCAGCTGAGCTACGGGCGCTTTGTTAAGAAGCCGCAGATTATGGCCGAAGGCCCTGTCTGCGTCAATGCGGCGCGCGTGGCACTGCTCAAGGAAAATGGCGGAGAGGGAGGGATTCGAACCCTCGATGGGCAGTACCCATACTCCCTTAGCAGGGGAGCGCCTTCAGCCACTCGGCCACCTCTCCTTGCTTCTGCCCGGCGACGGATGCGGATCACCCATCGCCGGAGCGCGGTAGAGTAAGGGATTTGGCCGCCCGGGTAAACCCGTGCAACCAACCCCGTCCTTGAGCTTAGCCGGTGCCGGGAGCGCTCTCGTCCTCGTCTCCCTCGTGCTGAATGCGCTCGTAGATCTCTTCACGGTGAACCGAGACGTTCTTGGGGGCATTCACCCCGATACGTACCTGGTTTCCCTTGACTCCGAGCACTGTCACGGTCACCTCGTCGCCGATCATCAGTGTCTCACCGACCCGCCTGGTCAGAATCAGCATATGCCTTACTCCCAATTTCCACTGGCATCCGCAACGCCGGCTCAGTCACCAGGCGTCTCCACGTTCACGCACCCGTTCGGGAACCCGCCGTCACGGCGACCACCCTTTCCCTGTAAAACGTGGACTCGCGGTATCCCTATCGAGTTCAACGGCTTGCCTCCAGCCTCACCGCCACCTTCAGCAATTTACTACCGATAGTTCCGGAAACACTGTTATACAGTGTCTGTCACCTCACTCCCGATCCGGCAGCCCTGACGGCTGCCTTCGCGAGACCTTTCATCCACGGGCAATCTTGGTCAGTCCTTGCCCTCGATGCGGGCGCTGCTTGTTTCGTCGTCCAGTTCGAACGCCGTATGCAGCGCACGCACCCCGAGTTCGAGGTACTTTTCGTCGATCACCACGGAAATCTTGATTTCCGACGTGGATATCATCTGGATATTAATTCCCTCGCCCGCGAGGGAGTCAAACATCGTGCTGGCGACGCCCGCATGCGAGCGCATGCCCACACCCACCAGGGAGAGCTTGACGATCTTGGTGTCGCCGTAGACTTCACGGGCGCCAAGCTCATCGCTGATTCCCTGGAGGATCTTCAGTGTTTTTTCGTAATCGTTCCTGTGGACCGTGAATGTGAAGTCCGTCAGCCCGCTCTGGCTGATGTTCTGCACGATCATGTCGACTTCGATGTTCGCCTCGGAGACCGGCCCCAGGATGCGCGCGGCGATCCCCGGCTGATCCGGCACCCCCAGGACGGTGAGCTTGGCCTCGTCGCGCTGGAACGCGATTCCGGAGATCAGCGGTTCTTCCATGTTCTCGTCCTCATACGTAATCAGCGTGCCCGGGCCGTCGTCGAAACTGGAACGCACCCGCAGCGGTACATGGTATTTGCCGGCGAATTCAACGGCCCGGATCTGCAGGATCTTGGAACCGAGGCTGGCCATTTCCAGCATTTCTTCGAAGGTGATGCGATCCAGCCGCCTGGCCTTGGGAACCACGCGCGGGTCGGTCGTGTAGACACCGTCCACGTCGGTGTAGATCTCGCACTCATCGGCGCCCAGTGCCGCAGCAAGCGCAACGGCGGTGGTGTCGGAACCGCCACGGCCGAGGGTGGTAATCGCACCGGTGGAGTCCACGCCCTGGAAACCGGCGACGACGACGATACGCCCCTCCTTGAGATCCTGCGTGACCACCTTGGCGTCGATCTCCTGGATGCGCGCCTTGCTGTGGGCGCTGTCCGTGAGGATCTTCACCTGTGCGCCGGTGTAGCAGCGAGCCGGATGCCCCTGCTTTTCCAGCGCCATGGCCAGAAGGCCGATGGTGACCTGCTCGCCGGTGGAGAGAATCATGTCCATTTCCCGGGCCGGCGGATCGGGATTGATCTGCCTGGCGAGCTCGGTGAGACGGTTGGTTTCTCCGCTCATGGCGGACACCACCACCACCACGGAATTCCCTGCGTCCTTCGTCTTGATCACCCTGCGTGCGACTTCCTCGATGCGCTCGGGGGAGCCCACCGAAGTGCCGCCGTACTTCTGCACGATTAAAGGCATCAGTCCCTTTACCTGTTCACGGGTGGCACCCGGAGGTGCGCACCATGGCTTGTCGGACTCACTGCAGCTGCTGTCGCACCCAGTCCGGCACGGATTTCATTGCGGCCGGCAGCCCGTCGGGCTCGCTGCCGCCCGCCTGGGCCATGTCGGGGCGTCCGCCGCCCTTGCCGCCGACCTGTTGGGCAACGACGTTCACCAACTCGCCCGCCTTGACGCGGTCGGTGAGGTCGCTGGTCACACCGGCAACTAGGCGAACCTTGCCGCCATCCACCGCCGCAAGAACCACCGCGGCGCTGCCCAGCTTGTTCTTGAGCTGATCGACGGTGTCACGAAGGGATTTCGCGTCGCCGCCTTCCAGGGTCGATGCCACCACGCGGATACCGTCCACATCCACGGCGGAGTCGGCAAGATCACCTCCTGCCTGGCTGGCCAGCTTCTGCTTGAGCCGCTCCAGTTCCTTCTCCGCCTGGCGCTGGCGATCGAGCACCTGTTCCAGGCGGACCCGGATATTCTCCGGGCTCGCCCGCAGCATGTCCGCGACCTGCCGGACCTCGCTGGCCTGCTCTTCCACCCACTCCACGGCACGCGCCCCGGTGATCGCCTCGATGCGGCGTACACCGGCGGCCACACCCGTTTCCTCGACGATGCGGAACAGGCCGATATCCCCCGTACGATCGACGTGGGTTCCGCCGCAAAGTTCCGTGGTGAGGTCACCGAAACGCACCACCCGCACCTGATCACCATACTTTTCGCCGAACAGCGCCATGGCACCCAGGTCGATGGCCTGCTGGTAAGGCATCACGCGAATATCCGCGGCCTCGTTGGCGCGGATGCGCGCATTGACGATCTGCTCGATGCGACGCAGCTCCGCCGGGTCAATGGGCTCTGGGTGAGAGAAGTCGAACCGCAGACGATCCGGCGCCACCAGTGACCCCTTCTGGTGCACATGCGTGCCGAGTCGCTCACGCAGAACGGCGTGCAGCAGATGCGTAGCGGTGTGGTTCAGACGGATGGCAGCGCGGCGCTCACCATCCACCGTCGCCTCCAGGCTGTCGCCGGCGGCGATGGCGCCCTCTTCCACCACACCGAGATGACCGATGGCCTCACCCTGGCGCACCGTATCGTCGACACGGAAGCGCACGCCCGAGGCCGTCAGGGTGCCGGTGTCACCGACCTGGCCGCCGGACTCGGCATAGAACGGCGTGGCGTCCAGTACCACCATGCCCTGCTGGCCTGGCTCCAGACGGTTCACGCTGCGACCTTCGGCGAACAGGGCGGCAACGGTGCCCGTGTCCCTGAGGTGGTCGTAGCCGGTGAAACGCGAGCTGGCGTCGACTTCGGCATCACCGGCGTGGTCGGCGCGGAACTGGCTCGCGGCGCGGGCGCGCTCACGCTGCGCCTCCATGTGGGACTCGAAGCCCTCCATGTCGATGGTGAGATCGCGCTCGCGGGCGATATCGGCGGTGAGGTCCACGGGGAAGCCGTAGGTGTCGTAGAGCTTGAACACCGTACCCCCCGGGATCACCGAGCCGCGCAGGTGCTTGAGATCGGACTCCAGCAGCTTGAGCCCCTGCTCCAGGGTCTCGTGGAACTGCTCTTCCTCGCGCTTGAGCAGACGCTCGACCTGCTTCTGCTGCTCGGCAAGCTCCGGGAACGCTTCCCCCATCTCTGCCACCAGCGGTTGGACCAGCTTGTGGAAAAAGGCCTCCTCCTGGCCGAGCTTGTAGCCGTGGCGCACGGCGCGGCGGATGATCCGCCGCAGCACGTAGCCGCGCCCCTCGTTGGCGGGAAACACCCCGTCGGCAATAAGGAAGGCGCAGGCGCGGATATGGTCGGCAATCACCTTGAGGGAACTGTCTTCGAAATCCTTTGCACCCGTCACATCCGCAGCGGCGCGGATCAGGTTCCGGAACAGGTCGATCTCGAAGTTGCTGTGCACGCCCTGGAGTACCGCGGCCAGACGTTCCAGCCCCATGCCGGTATCGATGCTGGGCTTGGGCAGATCGGTCATGGCGCCGTCAGCGGCCCGGTTGTACTGCATGAACACGAGATTCCAGATCTCGATAAACCGGTCGCCGTCCTCCTCGGGAGTGCCCGGAGGACCGCCGGGCACTTCGGGACCGTGGTCGTAGAACACTTCCGAGCAGGGACCGCAAGGCCCGGTGTCACCCATGGACCAGAAGTTGTCATGGGCGCCGATGCGGGAGAAGCGCTCCGGGTCCACGCCGATCTCTTCGAGCCAGATCCGCGCGGCCTCATCGTCCTCCTCGTAGACAGTGACCCAGAGCTTCTCCGGCGGCAGATTCACCACCTGCGTCAGGAACTGCCAAGCGTACTGAATGGCCTCGCGCTTGAAATAATCGCCGAAGCTGAAGTTACCGAGCATCTCGAAGAACGTGTGGTGGCGCGCCGTATACCCCACGTTCTCCAGGTCGTTGTGCTTGCCGCCGGCGCGCACGCAGCGCTGCGAGGAGCAGGCGCGGGTATAACCACGGTCCTCCTTGCCCAGGAACACGTCCTTGAACGGCACCATGCCGGCATTGGTGAACAGCAACGTGGGATCGTTGCCCGGCACCAGCGGGCTGCTCGGGACCACTTCGTGGCCGCGCTCGCGGAAGAATTCCAGAAACGCGCGACGCAGTTCGGCGCTGGAAATGCTCATGGTTGGTCAAACCTGCCTTTGCAAAGCCGCAGCCTCCGCCGCGGGGTTCCCGTTTACTCGTGCGCGCGCTCGTCCAGCACGCGGTAGACCTGCTCGGAGCTGAAGCCACGGCTTGCCAGGAAGCGCGCCTGGCGCGCCCATTCCTTGCGATCGACCGGCGGCGCTTCACCGAACCGTCGGCGCCGTGCCTCCCGGGCTTGTGTCAGCCAGTCCACCTCCTGCAGCGACAGGTAATGGCGGGCCAGGCTCTCGTCAATGCCCCGCTCACCCAGCGCGGCAATGATCTTCAGTGGCCCCTGCCCCTGCTCGCAGCGCTGGCGCACGAACGCTTCGGTGAAACGGTCATCGCTAAGATACCGCTCTTGGACCAAACGGTCCAGAACCTCCCTGGTCACCGCCTCGCTGAACCCTCGGGCCGTCAACTTGCGCTGCAGCTCGCGGCTCGCATGCTCGCGGCGCGCCAGGAGCCGCACGCCCGCTTCGTAGGCCGCGTCGAAATCGTCCGCCCCGGCGTCAGCGTCCATGAGAAGTCACCGATTCACTGGGTCTCGGCCTCGGA
>SKYZ01000425.1 GCA_007127625.1 Aquisalimonas sp.
CGCGCATGAAGGACTCACCCACCAGAAATCCCGGCACGCCCTTCTGCCACATGGCCTCCACCTCCTCGCGGGTGCCGAAGCCGCTCTCGGTGACCACGAAGGTGCCCTCGGGGATGCGCTCCAGCAGGCGCAGGGTGGTCTGCAGGTCGGTGTTGAAGGTGTGCAGGTCGCGGTTGTTGATGCCCAGCAGCGCCGGCTCCAGGGCCAGGGCGCGCTCCAGCTCCTCGTCGCTGTGGACTTCCACCAGCACATCCATGCCCAGGGTCACGGCCAGCCGGTAGAGCTCGCCCATGCGCGTATCATCCAGGGCGGCGGCGATGAGCAGGATGCAGTCAGCGCCCAGGACGCGAGCCTCCCAGACCTGGTACGGATCGATGACGAAATCCTTGCGCAGCACCGGCAGATCGCATGCCCCGCGAGCCGCGCGGAGGTCGAGATCGTGGCCCTGGAAGAACTCCCGGTCGGTGAGCACCGACAGGCAGGTGGCGCCGCCGGCGGCATAGCTGCGGGCGATCTCTTCGGGGTTGAAGTCCTCGCGGATCAGGCCCTTGCTGGGGGAGGCCTTCTTGACCTCGGCGATCACCGCCGGCCGGCCGGCCTCGGCGTCGGCACGCAGGGCGCGCAGGAAGCCCCGGGGCGGACTCGCCGACCCGGCCTCGTGCTGCAGGCTCTGCTCGGTGACGGCCTGGCTCATGCGGGCCACGTGGGCCGCCTTGCGCTCCAGGATCTGCCTGAGAATATCCGGTGTCTCGCTCACGCCTCGCTCCCTCAGTTACCCAGGTGGCGGCTGAAGCGCACGAACTCGTCCAGCTTGTCCGCCGCAGCACCACTGGACAGTACCGCGCGCGCCTGCTCCACGCCGGCGGCCACGGTGTCCGCCAGGCGGGCAGCGTAAATGGCGGCGCCGGCGTTCATGGCCACCAGATCCGACGCCGGACCCTGCTCGCCGGCGAACACGGCGCGGATCAGTGCCAGGCTGGCATCGACGCTGTCCACCCGCACCGCATCCAGCGACGCCCGCTCCATGCCGAAGTCCTCCGGTGCGATGGTGTACTCGGTGACCTCGTCCTCGTCGACCTCGGCCACGTGGGTAGGGGCGGCAATACTGATCTCGTCCAGACCGTCCTCGGCGTTGACCACCAGTACCCGGTCGCTGCCCAGCGTCAGCAGCACTTCCGCCAGCGGGCGCACCCAGTCCCGGGAATACACGCCCAGCAGCTGGTGCGGCGCACCCGCCGGGTTGGTGAGCGGCCCCAGCACGTTGAACAGGGTCCGCACCCCCATCTCCTTGCGCGGGCCCACCGCGTGCTTCATGGCCGAGTGGTGGGCAGGGGCGAACAGGAAGCCCACCCCCACCTGTTCGATGCACTGCCCCACCTGCACCGGGGTCAGTTCCAGATTGGCCCCGGCCAGTTCCAGCACGTCGGCACTGCCCGAGGAGCTGGAAACGGAGCGGTTGCCGTGTTTCGCCACACGTCCTCCGGCGGCCGCCACCACGAAGGCAGTGGCCGTGGACACGTTGAAGGTGCCGGCGGAGTCCCCCCCGGTGCCGCAGGTATCCACCAGATGCTCGGTGTCCACGTCCACCTCAGTGGCAAGCCCGCGCATGACCCCGGCGGCGGCGGCGATCTCGTCGACGGTCTCGCCCTTCATGCGCAGACCGATCAGAAACCCGCCGATCTGCGCCGGCGTGGCCTGGCCGGTCATGATCAATCGCATGACATCGGTCATTTCGTCCCGGCTGAGGTTGCGGTGCTCGGTGACAGCGCGAATGGCGTCCTGCATGTCCATTGACTGGTCTCCTGCGTTCATGCCGCCTTGCCCGTGGGCGAGGTCCGGTCGAGGAAGTTCTTCAGCAGCGCGTGGCCGTTGGCGGTGAGGATGGATTCCGGGTGGAACTGCACCCCTTCCACGTCCAGCTCACGGTGGCGAAGGCCCATGATCTCCTCCACGGCGCCATCGTCGGTCTCCGTCCAGGCGGTGACCTCCAGGCAGTCCGGCAGGCGCTGCTTGTCCACCACCAGGGAGTGATAGCGGGTGGCCGTCATGGGGTTGGGCAGCCCGGCGAAAACGCCGATGTCGTGATGATGCACCTCGGAGGTCTTGCCGTGCATGACCTGGCCGGCGTGGACCACGTGGCCGCCGAAGGCCTGGCCGATGGCCTGGTGCCCAAGACACACGCCCAGCAGCGGGATGCGCCCGGCGAAGCGCTCCACCACCGCCAGGGAGATACCGGCCTCGTTGGGCGTGCAGGGGCCGGGGGAGAGCACGATCTGCGCCGGCGCCAGGCGCTCGATGGCGTCCAGGTCAATGGCGTCGTTGCGGTAGACCCGGACCTCGGCACCCAGCTCGCCCAGATACTGCACCAGGTTGTAGGTGAACGAATCGTAGTTGTCGATCATCAGCAGCATGGCGGCATCCTCACTCGTCCAGCCCGCGCTCGGCCATGGCCACGGCCCGGATCAGGGCCCGGCCCTTGTTGAGGGTTTCCTCCCACTCGGCGCTGGGCACCGAATCCGCCACCACGCCGGCGCCGGCCTGGACGTGCACCTGTCCGTCCTTGATCAGCGCCGTGCGGATGGCGATGGCGGTGTCCATGTTGCCCGACCAGGACCAGTAGCCCACGGCACCGGAGTAAAGCCCCCGCCGCGACGGTTCCATCTCGTCGATGATCTCCATGGCGCGGATCTTGGGCGCCCCGCTGAGCGTGCCCGCCGGGAAGGTGGCCCGCAGCACGTCCATGGGGCTCAACTCCGGGCGCAGCCGGGCGCTGACGTTGGAGACGATGTGCATGACGTGGGAGTACCGCTCGATGGTCATCTGATCGGTGACCTCAACGGTGCCGGTCTCGGCAATGCGACCCACGTCGTTGCGGCCCAGGTCGATGAGCATCAGGTGCTCGGCGCGCTCCTTGGGATCCGCCAGCAGTTCCTCTTCCAGCGCCTGATCCTCGGCCTCGCTGGCACCGCGCTTGCGGGTGCCGGCCAGCGGTCGCACGGTGACCTCGCCCTCTTCCACCCGCACCAGGATCTCCGGCGAGGACCCGGCCACATACATGTCCCCCAGGTTGAGAAAGTACATGTACGGCGATGGATTGGTGCAGCGTAGCGCCCGATAGAGATCGAGGGGGGCGGCACGGTAGTCAGTGCTCATGCGCTGGGACGGCACCACCTGCATGGCATCGCCGTCGATGATGTAGCGCTTGATCCGCTCCACGGCGCCCTCGAAATCCTCCTGGGAGGTCTCGAAGCGGAAATCGTCCTCGGTGACCTCACGCCGGCGGTGCTCGGGGCGATAGTCCGTGGCCGCCGAGCGCAGTGTGCGCACCAGGGTCTCCAGCCGCGCCTGCGCCTGTTCCCAGGCGTCAGCGACATCGGCCTCGGCATGCACCACCAGGTACAACCGCCCGGCCAGGTTGTCGAACACCAGCACCTCGTCCGCCACCATGAGCATGATGTCGGGCATGTCCAGGGTGTCCGGATTGGGGCACTCGGCCAGCCGCGGCTCGATGTAACGGATGGTGTCGTAGCCGAAATAGCCCACCAGCCCGCCGGTGAAGCGCGGCATCTGCGGGAATCCGGGGGGCGACGGCACGGCGTAGCGGCCGTGGAAGTCCTCCAGCCAGGCCAGCGGGTCCCCGGGGCGTGCCTCCTCGATCAGCTCACCGTCGCGCTCCACGGTGATGTGACCCTTGCGCACACGCAGCACGGTGCGACACGGCAGCCCGATAATGGAGTAACGGCCCCACTTCTCACCGCCCTGCACGGACTCCAGCAGGAAGGAGTACGGCCCGTCGGCAAGCTTGAGATAGGTGCTCAGGGGGGTGTCGAGATCCGCGAGTACCTCGCGGATCACCGGGATACGGTTGTAGCCCCGGTCAACGAGTTCCTGGAATTGTTCCTTGTTCATGGATGATCACCATCGGCTAGCGGATGAACGAATCACGCGGCGGTCACGGGCGCTGTTCAGCCCCGCCATCGCGTGTCGCCCAGCCATGCCTGATAGAGCGATGGTGTCATGATCATGATCCCGTCTCGCGGCCACCGGCCGCCAGCAGCCGGTGCAGGTCTTCTATGCTATCAACAATCGCGTCCGGCGCCATGGCCGCGACGTCCTCGCCCTGGCTGTAGCCGTAGGGCACGCAGACCACAAACGTGCCTGCATTGCGACCGGCGTCCACGTCCGCCCGGGAGTCCCCCACCATGATGGTGGAGGCCGGGGTGGCACGCAGTGCGGCAATGGCGTGGTGCACCGGCGCCGGGTCGGGCTTGCGCACCGGCAGCGTGTCACCGCCCACCACCACCGGGAATTGCGCGGCCAGCCCCATTTCTTCCAGCAACCGGCGCGCCAGGGCCTCAGGCTTGTTGGTGACACAGGCCAGACCATACCCGTCGGCCAGCAGCCGGTCCAGCCCTTCCCGGGTGCCCGGGTAGAGCATGCTGTGTTCGCTGAGGCGCTCGCCGTAGTAGTCCAGGAACGCCGCCAGGGCGTGCTCGATTTCCACCTCGGTGGGCTCGCCGTCGTAGTGGCCGGTGAGAGCCCGCATCACCAGGCGGCGGGCACCGTTGCCCACCCACTGGCGCACCTGCTCTTCACCCACCGGCGGCCTGCCGGCACCCGTGAGCATGCGATCCACCGCCACGGCCATGTCCGGTGCGCTGTCCACCAGCGTGCCGTCCAGGTCGAACAGCAGTGCGCGGACCCCCGTGATCACCGCCCCACCTGCGCCAGTTCCCGACGCATGTCACCGATCACCCGGGCGTAATCGTCCTTGCCGAAGATAGCCGAACCGGCCACGAAGGTATCGGCGCCGGCCTCGGCAACAGTGCGGATATTCTCCGTCTTGATGCCGCCATCCACCTCCAGCCGGATATCGCGACCGCTGGCATCGATCATGGCGCGGGCCTCACGCAGCTTGTCCAGTGTTCCCGGGATGAAGGACTGGCCACCGAAACCGGGGTTCACGGACATGAGCAGCACCATGTCCACCTTGTCCATGACGTACTTGAGGACATCCAGCGGCGTGGCCGGGTTGAACACCAGCCCGCTACGGCAGCCCTGGTCGCGCACCAGTTGCAGGCTGCGGTCCACGTGCTCCGTGGCCTCGGGATGAAAGGTGATCCAGTCGGCGCCGGCGGCGGCAAAGTCGGGGATGATCCGGTCCACCGGCTTGATCATCAGGTGGACATCGATCTCCGCGGTGACCCCGTAGTCGCGCAGCGCCTGGCAGATCATGGGGCCAATGGTCAGATTGGGGACGTAGTGGTTGTCCATGACGTCGAAGTGGACCATGTCCGCGCCGGCGGCGAGCACGGCGTCGACCTCCGCGCCCAGGCGGGCGAAATCCGCGGACAGAATGGACGGTGCGATGCGGTAATCAGTCATGGAAACCCCTGCTGGTTCGGCTCCGCAACTCTACCGAAACCGTGCCGGTGGGGCCACCGGGAGGATGCCGGCAACGGTCCGGCACTGCTACACTCCATTCGCCTTATCCGAACACACCCGATGCGAGAGGGGTCGCCAAGTGATCAGCATTGCCAGCCTGCTGCATGTCCTGTTCGCCGTCATCTGGGTCGGCGGCATGTTCTTCGCCTACATGATCCTGCGCCCGGCGGCCGCCAACGTCCTCGAGGCGCCGGAACGCCTGATGCTTTGGCGGCGCGTCCTGGCGAAGTTCTTCGTCTGGGTGTGGAAGTCCGTGGTCATCGTGCTGCTCAGCGGCTACTGGCTCGGCTTCGCGGTGTTCAGCGGCATGGATGCCTGGCCCACCCACGTCCACGTGATGCACGGGCTCGGGCTGATCATGGCCGTGCTGTTCCTGGTGGTGTTTTTCCTGCCCTTCCGGCAGTTGCGCAAGGCCGTCGACGCCCAGGACTGGGAACACGGCAGCCGGGCGCTGGCCAATGTGCGGCGCCTGGTGGCACTGAATCTCGTCATCGGCCTGATCGTGGTGGCGGTGGCCAGCGGCGGACGCTTCGGCATGCTGGGCTGACGGCAGAGCGCTGACCGCTGCGTCAGAAGCCCTTCTGGCGACGAATCTGGTCGTAGGCACGGCGCGCCGCGTGGGTGCGGTTGGCGCCGGCCCGGATCTCGTCCTCGGAGCAGCCACGCGCCTGCAGCCG
>SKYZ01000354.1 GCA_007127625.1 Aquisalimonas sp.
CAATCTGCTGGGGCTGGATCGCAAGGCGCTGGAAGGGTTTTTCGCCGAACTCGGCGAAAAACCCTTCCGCGCGTCCCAGATCCTGAAATGGGTTCACCATCGGGGTGTGACCGATTTCGACGCCATGACCGACCTCAGCAAGGCGCTGCGGGGGAAGCTCAAGGACATGGCCGAAGTGCGCGTGCCTGAGCCAGTCATGGACCAGACCTCCAGTGATGGCACGCGCAAGTGGCTGCTCCAGCTCGACGGCTCCAACGCCATCGAAGCGGTGCTGATCCCGGAGAAGAGCCGCGAGACCCTGTGCATCTCCTCCCAGGTGGGTTGCGCACTGGAATGCAGCTTCTGCTCCACCGGTTACCAGGGCTTCAACCGCAACCTCTCCACCGCCGAGATCATCGGCCAGCTCTGGTATGTCACGCGGATGCTGGAGCAGGAGGGCACCGGGCGACAGGTGACCAACGTGGTGTTCATGGGCATGGGCGAGCCTCTGCTCAACTTCAAGAACGTGGTGCCGGCCTCGGAGCTCATGAAGGACGACCACGCCTACGGTCTGTCCAAGCGCAGGGTCACCCTGAGCACCTCAGGGGTGATCCCGTACCTGGACCGGCTCACCGAGGTCAGCGACATCAGCCTGGCGGTCTCCCTGCACGCGCCCAACGATGCGCTGCGAGACGAGCTGGTGCCCATCAACAAGAAGTATCCCATTGCCGAACTGCTGGCGGCGTGCCGGCGCTATATCGCCGATAAGCCGCACCGCAGCATCACCTGGGAGTACGTGATGCTCGACGGCGTGAATGACTCCGACGAGCACGCCCGGCAACTGGCGCGGCTGCTGAAGGGCATTCCCTCCAAGGTCAACCTGATTCCCTTCAACCCGTTTCCGGAGGCGCCCTACGAGCGCTCCAGCGACGAGCGCATCCGCGCTTTCAGCAACATTCTCAGCAACGCTGGCCTGGTTTCCACCACCCGCAAGACCCGCGGTGACGATATAGACGGTGCCTGCGGCCAGCTGGTGGGCAAGGTGGCCGACCGTACCCGGCGGCAGCAGAAGCGCGCCCAGAGGGCGCAGGCAGGGACAGCGTAATGACTCGCAAAGCGGTCTTGTGGTTTGCTCTGGTGTTGGCGGCAGCGGTTGTTGCCGGCTGCGCAACCGGCGGGAATGAACGGGAAGCATCCCGCATCAACACCCAGCTGGGCATCAATTACATGCAGCAGGGCAACCTCAACCAGGCCAGTGATTCCCTGGAGAAGGCCCTGGAGCAGGATCGTCGCAATCCCGAGGCCCACGCCGCCATGGCCGTGCTGTCCGAGCGGCTGGAGAAGTACGACGATGCCGATCGTCACTTCCGGCGCGCCCTGCGTCTCGATGACGAGCAGCCGTCGGTTCGCAACAACTACGGACGCTTCCTCTGCAATCAGGAGCGTTTCCAGGAAGCCCAGGAGCAGTTCAAGTACGCCATTGACGATCCGCTCTATCAGCGCCGCCACGTGGCCCTGTCCAACGCCGGGCTCTGTGCGTTGCGGGCCGGGCACAATGAGGAAGCGGAGGAGTACCTGCGCCGTGCCCTGGAGCGTCAGCCCGATTTTGCACCGGCATTGCGCCGCCTCGCCGAACTGCGCTACGAGAATGGCGATTATCTCTCGGCGCGCGGTTACTACCAGCGGTTTGTCGAGCGCGGTGAGCAGACGGCCGGGACGCTCCTGCTGGGCGTGCGCATCGAGGAGGCGCTGAATAACCTGGATGAGGCCGCCAGTTACTCGTTGCGGTTGCGCTCGCAGTTCCCCGATTCGGAAGAGGCGCAGACCGTGCGCCGGATGGATATCGAATGACACAGGAGGAGTTCGGGCAGCATAGCAGGGATCACGACGGCCCCGGCCTCGGCGCATCGCTGAAGGCGGCGCGTGTCGATCGCGGCATGGGGGTGCAGGATGCCGCCCATGCACTGCACCTGAATGTTGCCACCGTCGAGGCCATGGAGAACGAGGACTGGGATGCCTTGCCCCCGGGCCCGTTCACCCGCGGCTATCTTCGTGCCTATGCCAAGCTCCTGGAGATGGACGATGTGGTGGATCAGCATGTCGGCCGTCTGGTGCGTGAGGAGAGTGCACCCCTGCGGGTCACGGCACCGGTTGAGACCGCCCCGCAGATGCCGCGCCTGCTCGCCCGGGCCGGCGTAGCGGTCATCCTGGTCGGGTTGTTCGGCGGCGCCGGCTGGTGGTTCCTGGACCGCACGGCACCGTTTCTATCCAGTGAACCGCCGGCGGAGATCGCCGATCCCGAGTCCGGCGTGCCGCCGGTGGAGGACGTTCCTGACGCCGAGTTGCCCCCCGGCGGCGAGATCGCGGATCCGGAGGAGCCACCCGTGGGCGAGGATCCGGCCGCGCTGGATGATGATGCGGACGTGGAACTGGCCGAGGAGGCATCCCCCGGGGTCGGTGATCCGGATCTGGCGCCGGGGGAGGCGCTGGGTGATCCCGAACCGGAGGTGGGTCTGGATGAACCGGCCGGCACGGTGGCGGAGTTTGATGACGCTCCTCTGTTCCCGACCGAGGAGCCTGACAGCGATCCTCTGACCGAGGAGCTCGCGGAGGGGGATGCGGTGACGCCCGAAGCGATCGATTCCGATGCCCCCGGCGACGAGACCCGGCCGGAAGCGCAGCCGGGTGACGACGAACCGGCCCCTTCGGACCTTGCCGAGGAGGAGGCTCCCGCGCCGGATACGCCGGACGCATCCGATGCCGAAGCGGACGCTGCCGCGTCACTGGACGGCGCGGACGAGCTGGTGCTGGAATTCTCCGGTCCGTCCTGGATGGAGATCACGGACGCCCGGGGTGAACAGCTGCTGTACGGCCTGGTGCAGGAGGAGGGCGAGCAGACGTTGCAGGGCGAAGCGCCGTTCTCCGTGGTCATCGGTGACGTCACCCAGGTCAACGTGTATTACGAGGACAGCGCCGTGGATCTCGGGCCGGAAGACGCCGGCCGCGTGGTGCGCATCCAGGTTCCCTGAGTCCGTGGTCCTGTCACGCGCCGCGGGGTGACCTGTTTTGATTGCTCGTGCCCAGATGGTCAACGCCCGGGGCGGTTCCCCGGGCAAGGGAGGAGGTTTGGCAAAATCCATTCAGTCGGTGCGGGGATTCGGTGACATCCTGCCCGAGCAGACCCCAGTGTGGCAGTTCGTGGAGGCGCGCCTGCGCGCGACCCTGCAAGGGTACGGCTACGAGGAGATCCGGCTGCCCCTGCTGGAGAAGACGGAGCTCTTCTCCCGCTCCATCGGCGAGGTTACCGATATCGTCGAGAAGGAGATGTACACCTTCGAGGACCGGAATGGTGACAGCCTGACTCTGCGGCCCGAGGGCACCGCCGGCTGCGTGCGGGCGGGCATCCAGCACGGGCTGCTGCACAATCGCCAGCCGCGGCTTTGGTATGCGGGCAGCATGTTCCGCCACGAGCGTCCGCAGAAGGGGCGCTACCGGCAGTTCAATCAGATCGGTGTCGAGGCGTTTGGCCTGGAAGGGCCGGACATTGATGCCGAGGTCATCCTGCTGGCCGCGCGGATGCTGCGCAGCGTTGGGCTCACCGATATCCGTCTGGAGCTCAACACCCTGGGCACAGCGGAAGCGCGGGGGGCGTACAAGGAAGCGCTGGTGGATTACCTGCGTGGCCACGAGAATCGCCTCGACGATGACAGCCGCCGGCGCCTGGAGACCAACCCGCTGCGGATCCTCGACACCAAGGATCCGGATACCCGGGCCGTGCTGGAGCATGCGCCGGCACTCTCCGACTGGATCGACGCAGACAGCCGTGAACATTTCGACTCCCTGTGCGCCATGCTGGACGCGGCGGGGATACCCTATACCGTCAACCCACAGCTCGTCCGCGGCCTCGACTACTACGGGCGCACCGTGTTCGAGTGGGTGACGGATCGCCTTGGTGCCCAGGGCACTGTCTGCGCCGGCGGCCGTTATGATGGCCTGGTGGAGCAGATCGGCGGGCGTTCTACGCCGGCGATCGGTTTCGCTCTCGGCATCGAACGGCTGGTGGCCCTGATCGAGGACGGGGGGCTGGCGCCGTCCTCCCGTGGACCCGATGTTTACCTCGTTGCGGCAGGTGATGCCGCGCGTCTTCAGGGGCTGGTCATCGCCGAGGAACTTCGGGATACCCTGCCGGGTCTGCGTCTGGTGACGCACTGTGGTAGCGGCGGATTCAAGAGCCAGTTCAAGCGGGCCGACCGGCTCGGCGCCCGCTTTGCACTGGTGCTGGGCGAGGAGGAACTGGCTGCGGGCCAGGTTTCTCTGAAGGATCTTCAATCCGCGGGTGAGCAGGAAACCCTGCCACGCGCAGAGCTGATGGCAACCCTGCGGGAGCGGTTACCGAAGGAGTCAGAAGGGCATGAGTGACGAGGAAAACGTCGAGAAGCTCAAGGAGTGGTGGCAGGAGAATGGCCGGGCCGTGATCGCCGGTCTCGTCATCGCCGTGGGCGGCGTGGTGGGCTGGCAGCAGTGGGGCGCCTATCAGGACCGGCAGGCGGAAGCGGCGTCCGTGGCGTACATGCATTTCATCGAGGCTCGGGAGACCGGTGCGGATGCGGATACCATTGCGCGTCGTGGTGAACGTGTGCTGGATGATCACGGCAGCACCATCTACGCCTCCATGGCCGGTCTGCAGCTTGCGGACTTCCAGGCCGATGCGACGGACGGCGAGGCCGCCGCTGAGACCCTGCGCTGGGTGATCGAGCAGGGCAGGGACAAGTCCTTCCGTGACCTGGCGAGGCTGCGCCTGGCACAGATCCACTACGGCAATGACGCTCTGGACGAGGCGCTGTCGGTGCTCGACGGGGCCGAGGACGGGCCCTACGAGGCGCGATACCAGGAGTTGCGCGGTGATATCCATGCCGCACGGGGCGAACGCGATCGCGCCCGCAGTGCCTATGAGGCAGCCCTGGCAGCGGATGAACTGCAGCAGGGGCGCCGCAGCCTGATCGAACTCAAACTCAATGACCTCGGTGGGGAGGTGTCGGCGTGAGGCGGCTGTTGCCCATCGGTGTGCTGGCGTTCCTGCTCGTCGGCTGTGGTGCCGCTCCCGAGCGGCAGACGCCCTCGGACGAGCTGCGGGACGAGACGCCGGAGGTGGTGGCCGAGCGGGAGTGGCAGCGGCGGGCCAGCTCCGGCCGCGAAACGGGGGGTGAGGCCCTGCCGCCGGTGCTGCGGGACGGCACCCTCTACATCGCCGATCGCCGCGGTCGGGTAAGTGCCTATGATGCGGAATCCGGCCGTCTGGTATGGCGGTTTGGCACCGGCGAAGCCATCTCCGGCGGTCCCGGCGTGGATGAGGATCTGGTTGTCGTCGGCACCCGAAAGGGGCGCGTCCGGGCATTCGACGCGCCCGACGGCGAGCAGCGCTGGGAGGCACGCGTCAGCGGCGAGGTCCTCTCGGTGCCCGCCGTGGGTGAGAATTACGTGATCGTGCGTGGCAATGACGGACGCGTCTACGGGCTGGACCGGAACAGCGGTTCCCGGCGCTGGGTGCATGATGTCAGCGTGCCGTCGCTGTCCCTGCGCGGCAATGGTGATCCCCTGCTTGCCAACGGCCAGGTCATGGTCGGTTTCGAGAACGGGCGGCTGCAGGCACTGGGCGCTGACAGTGGCGAGCTGCGCTGGGATGTGACGGTTTCGGAACCCCGCGGCAGCGCCGATCTCGACCGGGTGCGCGACGTGGACGCCAATCCTGTGCTCTTCGGCGGCGCACTTTACGTGGTCGGGTATCGCGGTAATGTCATGGCCATCAATCCTGCCAACGGGCAGGTGTACTGGGATCGGGAGCTTTCCTCCCACGCGGGCCTCGCGGTGGATGACGAACGCACGTACGTCACCGATGACCGTGGTCGCATCTGGGCTCTGGATCGCCGCACCGGCGCAGCCATCTGGCGCCAGAACGACACCGAAGGGCTGCAGCCCACGGCACCGACGGTGCATGGTGACCGCATCGTCTTCGGCGACGACAGGGGGCGCCTCACCGTGCTTTCGGCGCAGGATGGCCGCATCCTGGCGCGCATTCGCGTGCGCGAGGACGCGACCATCTCCGAGGCACCGGTCAGTGACGGCAACGGTGTTCATGTGCTCA
>SKYZ01000429.1 GCA_007127625.1 Aquisalimonas sp.
TGGCCTGCAGCCTGAGCCCATCTCCATGGAGGACATCGAGCGGCACCTGAGTGAGGGCATGGATCGGGTCAAGCAGTTGCTGGGCGCCTTGATTCCCAGGCTCTGATGGTTTGCATCCTGCAAACGGGTTAGCCCTCGAGCTCTTCCCAGCGGGAATAGGCCTGAGCCAGCGCCTGGTCCAGCTCCTGCAGGCGGCGTCCGGCCTCAGCCACGGTGTCCGCATCACTTCGGTGGAATTCGGGATCGGCCATGCGCTGGGAGAGTTCCGTATGCTCCGCTTCCAGGGCTTCGATCCTGCCCGGCAGTTCCTCGAGTTCGCGTTTGTCCTTGTAGCTGAGCTTGCGGTTGCCCTGTTGCGGTTTCTGCGTCGCGTCTGACGGTGGCCGCCGGGTCGCGGACGCTCCGTTGCTGGCGCCGGAGTCTTCCTTCCACGGCTGGGGGCGCTGGCGCAGCCAGTCGTTGTAACCGCCCACGTAATCGCGCAGGCCGCCGTCCGGGTCGAAGGCGATACACCCGGTGACGACGTTGTCCAGGAATTCCCGGTCGTGGCTGACCAGTAGCAGGGTGCCGTCGAAGTTCACCAGCTGCTGCTCCAGCAGGTCCAGCGTTTCCAGGTCCAGGTCGTTGGTGGGCTCGTCCAGCACCAGCACGTTGGCGGGCCGGGTGAACAGCCGCGCCAGCAGCAGCCTGCTGCGCTCGCCGCCGGACAACGAGGAAACGGGAACCCGGGTGCGCGAGGGTTCGAACAGGAAGTCCTGCAGGTAACTGACCACGTGGCGGTCCTGGCCGTTGATGCGAACCGCATCGCGACCACCGCCGACGGTTTCGCGGACCGTGGCGGCGGGGTCCAGGGTCTCCCGCAACTGATCGAACCAGGCAACTTCGAGGTTCGTGCCGTGCCGGATCCGGCCCGCTGTCGGTTCCATGTGGCCCAGCAGCACACGCAGCAGCGTGGTCTTGCCGCAACCGTTGGGACCGATCAGGCCTACCTTGTCGCCGCGCTGGATGGTGGTGGAGAAGCCGGAGAACAGTGTCTCGCCCTCGAAGCCGCCGCTGATGGCGTCGGCTTCGATGACCAGCTTGCCTGAGCGTTCGGCGGTCTGGGCCTCCATGCGGGCGTTGCCGGCCCGCTGACGGCGCTCACGGCGCTCTTCGCGCATGGCCTTGAGGGCGCGCACGCGCCCCTGGTTGCGGGTGCGCCGCGCCTTGATGCCCTGACGGATCCATGCCTCCTCCCTGGCAAGCTTGCGGTCGAAGCGCTCCTGCTGCTGCTCCTCGGCCTCCAGGGCGGCTTCCCGCCGCTCCAGGTACTTGTCGTAGTTGCCGGGCCAGCTGGTGAGCTGCCCGCGGTCCAGCTCGAGGATGCGTGTCGCCAGCCGCCGCAGGAAAGCGCGGTCGTGGGTAATGAACAGCACCGTACCGCGGTAGCTCAGTAGCAGGCGCTCGAGACGGTCTACGGAGTCGATGTCCAGGTGGTTGGTGGGCTCGTCCAGCAGCAACAGATCCGGTTCATCCACCAGCGCCCGCGCCAGCAGTACGCGGCGTCGACGGCCGCCGGAGAGTTCGTCGAACCGCAGGCTCCCGTCCAGCTCCAGGCGGCTGAGTACGGCATCGATGTTGGACGCCAGCTGCCAGCCCCCGGCCTGCTCGATGCGGTGCTGCACGGCGTCGAACTCCTCCGCCGCGGCGTCGTCGCCGGCGCCCAGGCGACCGCTCAGGGCCTCCCAGCGCTGCAGGTCCGTGCCTACTGGGCCAAGCCCCTCGGCAACCACCTTGCGCACGGTGCGATCTCCCAGTCCGGGCACATCCTGCTCCATGCGCGCCACACGTAGACCGTCACGGCTCAGCACCCGGCCGCTGTCCGCCTCCTGCGTTCCCTCGATGACCTTCATCAACGTCGACTTGCCGGTACCGTTACGGCCCAGCAGGCAGATGCGCTCGCCGGTCTGGACTTCCAGGTTGACCCTGTCCAGAACCGGGGGACCGCTGAATGCCAGAGTGATATCCTGTAGCTGGAGCAGCACGTTGCCTCCGGTGGTGCGAAGTTGCGGGGACCGAGACACTAACATACGCCGGGCTCCCCTGGGCCGGAGGCTGCCCATGCGGGGCAGGGGACGAATGACGGAACGACGCATGACAACCGACGCGCTTCGGCTGGGGATGTATGTCTCCCGCCTCGACCGTCCATGGGTGGAAACGCCGTTCCTGTTCCAGGGCTTCATCCTGGAGCGGGAGGAAGACCTCCAGACCCTGCGTTCCCTTTGTCGGGAGGTCGTGGTGGACGCCGAGCGCTCGCGGGTGCATGTGCCGGAGGCCGCTGGGGCGCGGCGGCGGCCGGAGCCTGCGCGGACCAGCAAGCCGGTGTTCAGGGAAGCCGTCCAGGCCGCTGCCAGGGCGCGGGGGCGGGGCCACCGTCTGGTCAAGCGCCTGTTCCAGGACATCCGGCTGGGGCGCAGCATTGATACCGAAGAGGCCCAGGCAGTGGTCGCCGAAATGGTGGACAACATCACCCGGGATGCCGATGCCAGCCTCTGGATTACTAATCTCAAGAATCGAGACGAGTATACCTCCCTGCACTGTCTCAACGTCTGCGTGCTGACCCTGGCCTACTGCCGCCATCTAGGGTATGAGCGGGACGAGCTTGAGCGCATCGGTCTGGGCGCGCTTCTGCACGACGTGGGTAAGGCCCGCGTGCCGAAGGAGATTCTCAACAAGCCGGGGCGGCTCAGCGACGAAGAATTCGCGGTCATGAAGCGCCATACGGTGGATGGCTACGAGATGCTGTCGGGCTCGGGCAAGCTGTCGGATCTGACGCTGCGAATCGTGCGCTCCCATCATGAACGGGTGGGTGGGCAAGGCTATCCGGACGGTCTCGCGGGGTCGGACATTCCGGAGCCCGTTCTCGCCGTGGGGATCGCGGATGCCTACGATGCACTCACCAGCGACCGCCCCTACAAGGACGGGCTTGCGGCGGAAAAGGCGCTGGGGATCCTCCACAAGGAGGCGCCGCGGGAGTTCGGCGCCGAGCTCATGGAAGGGTTCATTCGCTGCGTGGGCATCTACCCCATCGGCAGCCTGGTGGAACTGGACAGCGGCGCGCTGGGGTTGGTGATCTCCGCCGAGCCGACACACCGGCTGTTCCCGCGCGTACTCCTGGTGCGCTCGCCGAACGGGCAGACCATGCAGGAACGCCGCATCCTGGATCTGGCGGCGCGGCAGGAGACGGCGCGGGTGCGGCGCGTGGTACAGCCCCGTGACACCGGCGTGGACGTCCAGGCGGTGATGCTCATGGAGTCCGGGCTCGCCCGGGCCGGCAGCCTGCCGGTGGACCTCCCGGGCACGGATGATCAGTAATGGGGTGGCGGCGGCTCCGGTGACTCCCCGTCGTCACCGCCCGAATGCTGTTCCTCCAGCCCGTGCAGCCGTCGGCGCAGCTGCTCGACGTGCTGGTGGAGATGGTCGATGATGCGTTGCTGACGCACCAGCGATTCGGTCAGCGAGTCGATGGCATCCTCCTGGTGCATCAGGCGGATTTCCAGATCCGCGAGACGGTCACTGTCCTCGGTGCTCATGCCGGGTCGTTCTCCGCGTTCTCCAGGCGCTCCAGAGCGTTCATCCACTCGGTTTCAGCCTCGTCCATCCGCTTGCGCAACCCCGTCTGGCGCTGCAGCACCTTTTGAAGCTCCTGGCTGGCGTCGGCCTCGTACAGCGCCGGATCGGCCAGAGTGGTCTCGATCTCCTGCAGATCGGCGGTCAGCTGGTTGACGGTCTTCTCTAGCCGTTGCACCTCCCGCCGCAGCGGTTGCAGCTCCTTGCGCTGCTGCGCCTTCTGCTGGCGCTGTTCACGGCGCCCCGGAGCAGGGCTGGTACCGGCGCCCTGCGCCGGTGCGGGTTTGTCGGCGGCAGACCGGCGCTGGGCCAGCCAGGTGGCGTAGTCGTCCAGATCGCCGTCAAAGCTGTCCACCGTGCCGTCGGCCACCAGCACAAGGCGGTCGGTGGTGCTGCGGAGCAGGTGGCGGTCGTGGGCGATGACCACCAGGGCGCCGGTGTATTCCTGCAGCGCCAGGGTCAGGGCGTGGCGCATGTCCAGGTCCAGGTGGTTGGTCGGTTCGTCCAGCAGCAGCAGATTCGGGCGCTGGTAGACCAGCATGGCCAGCACCAGTCGCGCCTTTTCTCCACCGGAGAAAGGCGCCACCGGCGACAGCGCCATGTCGCCCTGAATGCCGAAGCCACCCAGGAACTTGCGCAGATCCAGCTCCCGGGCTGCAGGGTCAAGCCGCTGGAGATGAACCACCGGCGAGACATCGGCGTCCAGCTGTTCCAGCTGGTGCTGGGCAAAGTAGCCGAGCTTGAGCTGCTGCGCCGGTTTGCGGTCGCCCCGGAGCAGTGGCTGTTCCCCGGCGAGGAGTCGAACCAGGGTGGACTTGCCGGCGCCATTGGGCCCGAGGATGCCGACGCGATCACCGGGGGACAGCGACAGGTTGATGGCGTCGACCACGGGTGTCTGGTCGTAGCCGGCGGCGGCGTGTTCCACCACCAGCAATGGCCGCGGCAGGTGCTGCGGGGACCGGAAGGAGAAGTTGAAGGGCGAGTCCACGTGGGCAGGCCCCAGCTCCTCCATGCGTTCCAGGGCCTTGACCCGGCTCTGCGCCTGGCGCGCCTTGGTGGCCTGGGCGCGGAAGCGGTCGATGAATCGCTGTATCCGGGCGATCTCCTCCTGCTGCTTCTCGTAGGCAGCCTGCTGCTGGGCCAGCCGGGCGGCGCGCTGGCGCTCGAAATCCGAGTAGTTGCCGCTGTAGCTGTTCATGGTGCGCTGTTCCAGGTGCAGGATGCGCCCGGTGACCGCGTCCAGGAAATCGCGGTCATGGGCAATCAGCAACAGCGTGCCGCCGTAGCCGCGCAGCCAATCCTGCAGCCAGAGCACCGCATCCAGGTCCAGGTGGTTGGTGGGCTCGTCCAGCAGCAGCAAGTCCGAACGGCACATCAGGGCCTGGGCCAGGTTGAGGCGCATGCGCCAGCCCCCGGAGAACTCGGCAACCGGCGTGTTCTCCTGTTCCGGCCCGAACCCCAGCCCGTGCATCAGGGCACCGGCCCGGGCCCGGGCGCTGTATCCGTCGATGGCATCGATACGGCTGTGCAGAGCGCCCATGCGTTCGCCATCACCGTCCGCCTCGGCGCGGGCCAGGGCCGTTTCGATCTCCCGCAGCTCGGCGTCGCCATCCATGACGAACTCGACAGCGGGGCGGCTTGTCGCCTCGAGTTCCTGGGCAACGTGGGCCATGACCAGGCCCGGTGGCATGGAACATTCGCCGGCATCCGGCTGCAGCTCGCCGCGGATCAGCGCGAACAGGCTGGACTTGCCGGTGCCGTTGGCACC
This sequence comes from Aquisalimonas sp., assembly GCA_007127625.1. GTDB lineage: Bacteria > Pseudomonadota > Gammaproteobacteria > Nitrococcales > Aquisalimonadaceae > Aquisalimonas. The sequence continues at coordinate 5,378 of SKYZ01000429.1, forward strand.
CACGAGTCCCACGCGTTCGCCGGCGCGGATGATGGCGTTGCCGTCCTCGATCAGGGCCTCGCGGCCGCGACGCAGGGTAAGATTGACCAGGTTGAGCATGGGGGCGGAGTGTACCAGTCCACCAGCTGGCCGGCACGGGATCTCCCTGTTCAATACGGTACCGAATGGTTATGGTGGTGGTTTTTCGTCAGGGGCGCCCCATGAGTCAATACTACCCCCACCTGATGCAGCCGCTGGACCTCGGTTTCACCCGTCTGAGCAACCGGGTGCTGATGGGGTCCATGCATACCGGGCTCGAGGATCGGCGGCGGGATTACGAGAAGCTGGCCGTCTACTTTGCCGAACGCGCCCGTGGGCAGGCTGGCCTGATCGTCACCGGCGGCATCGCACCGAACCTGCGTGGCTGGCTGGCGCCGTTTTCCTCCAAACTGACCAGCCGCATGGAAGTGGGCCGGCACCGTCTGGTGACCCAGGCAGTGCATGATGAAGGCGGCAAGGTGTGCATGCAGATCCTGCACGCCGGGCGTTATGGCTATCACCCCCTCAGCGTTGCGCCATCCGCGGTCAAGGCACCCATCAATCCGTTTACGCCGAAGGCCTTGAGTGCCGCGGGTATCGAGCGCCAGATCCGGGCCTTCGCCCGCTGTGCCCGGCTGGCCCGTGAGGCCGGTTACGACGGCGTCGAGATCATGGGCTCCGAGGGCTACCTGATCAACCAGTTCGTCGCCCCGCGCACCAA
>SKYZ01000165.1 GCA_007127625.1 Aquisalimonas sp.
CGGAAACCATCGCCAGTGCCGCCGAGGAGCAGGCGTCCGCCTGCGAGGAGGCGGTGCGCATGGCCAATGAGCAGACAACGGCGCTGAATCAGTGCCAGGAAGCCACGGAGAACCTGTCGGAGCTGGCCGAGGGCCTGCGGGACAACACCGACATTGATCGCAGTGCTGAGGAAGTGGCCACCGCAGCGGAGCAGCTCTCCACGTCGGTGGAGGAGATCCATCGCGCGTCCTCCCAGGTGGCAGTGGCCATCGAGCAGATCAACAAGGGGGCGCGCCAGCAGAGCAAGGCCGGCGAGAACGCCGCGGCGGCGATCTCGCAGCTGGAGCAGGGCGCGACCAAGGCATCGGAAGCCGCCCAGGCGATCATCGAGCTGGGCGACGAGGCTTACGAGAAGCTGACCGAGAACCGCCGCACGGTGGAAGAGCTGGCCAGTAGTGTTGCCCGGGGCGCCGAGCAGTCCCGGGATGTGCGTAAGCGCGTGCGTGAACTGGAACTGGTGACCCGGCGCATCGACAAGACCATGGGTGGTATCAACATGGTCAACGTCCAGACCAGCATGCTGGCGGTCAACGGCGGCATCGAGGCGGCACGCGCGGGTGAGCACGGCAAGGGCTTCACCGTGGTGGCCACGGATATCCGCAATCTGGCGCGGGACGCCGCCGAGAACGCCGGGCGTATCGAGGAGGTGGTGGGGTTGGCCCAGGACGATATCGCCGACGTGCGCTCGCTGATGGAGCAGCTTGCCACCAGTGCCGAGGAGGAGACCCAGAGCAACGAGGCCATCGTCCGCGATCTCGGCAAGGTGGAAGAGACCGTGAAGAAGGTTCTGGACGGTAATCAGGAGATTGCCCAGGCCTCCCGGAACATCACCGATTCGGTGCGTGAGGCGAAGACCGGCATCGAACAGATCGCCGCCGCCGCGACCCAGGCCGAACAGTCCACCACCGAAGCGGCAACGGCCTCCCGGCAGCAGAGCCAGGCCGGCGAGGAACTTGCTGCGGCGGCCGAGGAGATCGCCTCCCTGGCGGATCAGCTGCAGACAGGGGGCTGAGCATGGCCGCGACCAGTCAGGGGCAGGGACCGGAGACGGTGCCCGGCGAAGGCGCTCGCGAGTACCTCATCTTCGCCGTGGGCGACGGTCGGTATGCGTTGCCCATGGCGCCCGTGGACGAGATCATCCGGGTGCCCGAGATGACGCCGGTCCCGCTGAGCCCGGATGCCGTGGTCGGGGCGGTGAACCTGCGCGGGCGGGTGGTGCCGGTGGCGGCGTTGCGACCATTGCTGGGCTACCCGGAGGGCGACGCCGGTGAGGCCCGCCGGATCTTCGTCACCAGTGTTCGCGGGGGGCTCGGGCTTCTGGCCGATGCGGTGCTGGAGACCACGGTGTTGACGCCGGAGCAGATTCGCCCGGCGGCCAATGTCACCGAACTGGCGGCGCTCCCCTGGCTGGACGGTGTGGTTCATTGCGATCAGGGCCTGGTGCAGTGCCTGGATCTGGAACGACTGGTGGATGCCGGGAACATCGAGGTGATGCCCCCCGCCGCCAGCGATTCCGGGGCAAGCATGGCGCTGCAGCAGACCGCAGGACGCGGGCCGGTCGAAGCCCGACACGAACTGCTCGGCGTTGCCGTGGGCGATCAGACCTTTGCCCTGCCACTGGATTCGGTGGTGGAAATCCTGCAGGAACCCGGGGATCTGAGCCCGGTGCCGGACGGACCGGAGGCCATGATCGGCATCGCCGACTGGCGGGATCGGCCGCTGCCGTTGCTGGACCTGGGGCGCCGTTTCGGCTTGCCGTGCGCTGATGATGTCAGTGCGCGCCGGGTGCTGGTGGTGCCCCTCAGTGGTGACCGCGGGGATGTGGCAGGCGCCGTGGTGGGTCTGGTTGCCGACGCCGCACGGGAGGTACTGCGCGTGCCGGACCGGCAGGTGGACCCCGTTCCCGAGGTGATGCGTGCGTCGGGACATCTGGACGAATGCAGCGCAGTGGCACGACTGGAGGACGGCCGGCTGGTCTCCGTGCTGGAGCCGCAGCGGTTGGTGAGTGAGCGCCAGCTCAGGGACGCAACACAGGCCACCGGCGACGCCGACGACGATGCCGCGCACGCGGACGGCGAGCAGTTCGTGCTGTTCGATCTGGCCGGTCAGGCCTACGGCGTGCCCATTGCTGCGGTGAAGGAGATCATTCGGCCGCCGGAGACGTTGACCCGGGTCCCGCGGGCGCCGGCCCTGGTGGAAGGCGCTCTCAACCTGCGCGGCAGTATCCTGCCGCTAGTGGGGCTGCGCCAGTATCTCGGCCTTGGGGCGGTGCCTGAGGAAGACGCCGCACGCGTCCTGGTGCTGCGCCGGGAAACGGCCTGGCTCGGCTTCGGCGTGGATGCCGTGCTGCGGGTCGAGCGCATCCCCGGTGACAGCATCCGTCCTGCCCCCGAGAGTGCCACCCGTCACACCGACCTGCTTTCCCATGTCGCCACCAGCGACGACGGGGCCATGACCCTGCTCCTGGACCCCAGAGGGCTGGCCGCGCGCGTGGAGGCCGCCGCCGAGGAAATGACCATGACCACTCGACCCATCCAGGAGCAGGCATGCTGACCGTCCTCGTGGTGGATGATTCCGCCCTCATGCGCAGGGCCCTGCGGGATGTTCTGGAAGCGGAGTCCGACATCCGCGTGGAGATCGCGCGGGACGGCCAGGATGCCCTGGACCAGGTGGCGAGGGTCCAGCCGGATGTGATCACCCTGGATATCCATATGCCGGTCATGGATGGACTGACCTGCCTCAGCCATCTGATGGTGGACCCGCCATGCCCGGTGATCATGGTGTCATCCCTGACGGAGAAGGGGGCACTGGCCACCTTCGAGGCCATGGAACTGGGTGCGTTCGACTACGTTGCCAAGCCCGGGGGGACGGTGTCGAGGGATCTGGAGACCATCCGTCGCGATCTGATCACGAAAGTCCGGGCGGCGACCGGAACGGCTGCGCCCCACACCCGCAAGCACGCTCCGGCACGCCGTCCGGCGCCAACGGTGCCGGCCGTGTCTGCCGCACCCGCCGGCCATGACCGCCTGCTGGTGATCGGTGTTTCCACCGGTGGGCCTCGCACCCTGGAGCAGATCCTGCCCCTGCTGCCCGCCGGCTCCGGCTGGCCTGTCCTGGTGATTCAGCACATGCCGGCCAGCTTTACCTCCGTATTCGCACGGCGTCTCGGCGGTCTCTGCCAACTCCCGGTGCGCGAAGTGGATCGGCCGACCCGCCTGGAGGACGACGTGATCCATCTCGCTCGCGGGGATGCGGACATCACCCTCAGCCGACGCGCGGCGGGGCTATCCCTGGTGCCCACGCCGGTGGACGAGGCGCACCTGTGGCACCCGTCCGTGAGCCGTTTCCTGCAGAGTGCCGAGGGGCTGCTGGCACCGGGGAGTCTCATCGGCACCCTGCTCACCGGCATGGGCGACGACGGTGCCCGGGAACTGGCCGACTGGCATCACAAGGGAGCGCGTACCATTGCCGAGGCCGAGGAAACCGCAACGGTGTTCGGCATGCCCCAGGAATTGATCAACCGCCAGGGCGCGACGGAAGTCCTGCCCTCCCATCACATCGGCAACCGGCTGGTGGCGTGGACGCAAACGGGGGAGACCGCCTGATGCCGCTGGTTCGCCGTGACGCTGATGACAACCTGCCCGGCGAGGAGCGCCGCGAGAACCAACGCGACCGGGCGGGGCTGCTGGAGCAGCTGCAGGACCCGCGACCGGCGGCCCGCCGGCGTGCTGCCCGGGAGATTGCCGGCGACGCGACGGCCATGGATGCCATCTGCAATGCCCTGGAAATCGAAACCGACGCAGGCAGTCGCCATGCCATGCTCACGGCCCTGCTGGTCACCGGCGGGGAGCGGGCCAAAGCACGATTGCTACAGCTGCTGCGCAGCGAGGATGCCGGCCTGCGCAACGGGGCCATCGAGGTCCTGCAGGGAATGCCAGGGCTTGCCGGCGAGTACATGGATGGTCTGCTGTCCGATCCGGATTCCGACGTGCGCATCTTCGCCGTGAACATTCTCGAGTCCCTGCGCCACCAGCGGGTGCCGGAGTGGCTGCAGCAGGTCTTGCAGAACGACGACCACGTCAATGTCTGCGCCGCCGCCGTGGACGTGCTCACCGAGGCGGGCGGCCCGGAGTGCCTGCCGGCGCTGGAGGCGCTGCCGCAACGGTTTCCGGACGAGCCCTTCGTCGACTTCGCCGTGCGTACCGCGGTACGCCGGATTCAGGGGCCGGGGGGTAGCCATGGGCAGTGAACTTCGGGACGGAGTGGCGTCGCCCGGGCTCAGCGGCGAGGACTTCGCGCGGTTTCGCGAGTTCTACTATCGCAAGACCGGCAACTGGTTCGACGAGGCCAAGCGCTACTACGTGGACAAGCGGGTGCTGGCACGCATGGGCATCACCGGCTGCGACTCCTTCCGGGAATACTTCGTGCGCCTGCGCTTTGACGCCGACGGCAGCGAGTTGCAGGCGCTGATCAACAGCATGACGGTCAACGAGACCTATTTTTTCCGCGAGGAGTACCAGTTCCAGTGCCTGGTGCGCTCCATGCTGCCCGAAATCGCAGGCCGCAAGCGGCCCGGGGATACCATCCGGATCTGGTCCCTGCCGTGCTCCAGCGGCGAGGAGGTGTACTCCCTGGCGTTCTACCTGCTGGAGTACTGGCCCCAGGTGGACGACTACGACGTCGAGCTGATCGGCTCGGACATCGATACCGCGGCGCTGGACCGGGCGCGGGAAGGCATTTACGACCGTCGTCCCGTGCATGCGCTGCCGGAGGCGGTTCTGCGCCGCTACTTCCGGCGACTGCCCGATGGCCGCCACCAGGTGCTGGAGAGTATCCGCGACTCGGTCCGCCTGACGCGGGTCAACCTGCAGGATCCGCTGGAAACCCGCGCGTACCGGGGATTCGACGTGGTCTTCTGCCGCAATCTACTGATCTACTTTGACGATGCCGCCCGCCGCCGCGCGGCGGAAACCCTGTTCGATGCGCTCAAACCCGGCGGCTATATCTGCCTTGGGCACTCTGAGTTCATGAGCCGCATCTCGTCGCTGTTCCGCCCGGCGCGGTTTCCCGAGGCCATCGTCTATCAGAAACCCGAGGAGGCCGACCAATGACACGTGTCCTGGTTGTGGACGACGCCCAGACCGTCCGCCTGTACCACCGCGAACTGCTGGAGCAGGACGGCTTCCAGGTTGAGGAGGCGGTGAACGGCCTCGAGGCACTGGAGCGGCTTGCCGGTACCACGTATGACCTGCTGCTGGTGGACGTCAACATGCCGCGCATGGACGGCTACACGCTGGTTCGGCACGTCCGTGAGAACAGTAGTGATCCAGGTGTGCCGGTGATCATGGTGACCACGGAGGGTGCGGCCACGGATCGCGAGCAGGCGCTGAGCGCCGGCGCCAATCTGCACGTGGTCAAACCGGTCCAGCCCGAGGCGCTGCTGCTGCAGGTGCGCCTGATGAGTGGAGCATTGTCATGAACCCGTTACTGAAACAGTTCGTCGAGGAGACCCGGGAATTCCTGGAAGACGCGGCCACCGGGCTGCTTGCCCTGGAGAAGAACCCGGACGACAGCGACGCCATGGGCCGCGTCTTCCGCGCCATGCACAGCACCAAGGGCGGCTCCGGGCTGTTCGACTTCGACCCCATGACCGACCTGGTGCACGAGGCGGAAAATCTGCTGGACGAAGTGCGCCACGGCGATCGGGCCATGTCCGCAACGCTGGCGGATCAACTGCTGGACGTGCTGGATCAGGTGACCCGGTGGATCGATGCCATCGAGCGCGACGAGGTTCTCCCCGCTGATGCGCCCCAGCGCAGCGAGGCCCTGGTCAGTGCGCTGCGTCGGGCGGCGGACGGAGGGGATGCCGCGGAGGCGATAACGTCCGGCCCGGCGGACACGTCCGATGACACCCCGGCCTCGGAGGACACCGCCGACGCAGAGGCGCCGGAATGGCTGGGAGCGGTGCCGGACCCGCTGCGGCGGGAACTGGCGCAGCGGGTCCTGCAGGAGCGGGAGCCGGTAAC
>SKYZ01000381.1 GCA_007127625.1 Aquisalimonas sp.
CGGCACTCGCCTGGCGACCTTGATCGTTACCTCGTTCGGTTTCTTCATGGGGATATCCGGCATCGCCCTGTTCGGCCCCACCGCCGCCCAGTTGCGTGAACCCATGGAGCTGACCGCCACCCAGGTGGGCTGGCTGGTGGCCATGCCCGCCCTCAGTGGTGCTCTCATTCGGGTGATGTTCGGCGCCTGGGCGGATGCTACCGGCGGCAAGAAGCCGTTTCTCACCCTGCTCGGCATCATGCTGGCGGCCATGGCCGTCCTGGTGTGGCTGCTGTTTGCCTATTATCCGGACAACATGGGCCCCGCCTTTTTCCCGTTGCTGCTCCTGCTGGGCGCGGTGATCGGTTTCGGCGTGGATGTCTTCTCCGTGGGGGTTCCCATGAACGCGTACTGGAATCCCATGCGCAAGCAGGGCACCGCGTTGGGCATCTTCGCCGGTTTCGGTAACGCCGGTGCCGGTGCCTTTACGCTGCTGGTGCCGTTCATGGTGGCCGCGCTGACCCTGCCCGGCGCCTACCTGGCATGGATCGCCCTGGTGGGGTTGGCCTTCGTGCTCGTGGCCGTGTTCGCCCAGAATGCGCCGTACTTCCAGTTGCGTGCCGACCACGGCCTGGGCCAGGCCGAGGCGCAACGCGTGGCCGGTGAGCTCGGTCAGGAGGCCTTCCCCCGGGGCAGCATGGTCCCGGCCCTGATGGAGGCGGCGCGCGCCTGGCGCACGTGGGCGCTGGTCAGCACCTATTTTGTCTCCTTCGGCGGGTTCCTGGCGCTGACCGCGTGGCTGCCCACCTACTGGTATACCTTCCACGAACTGCCCATCACCACCGCCGGGGTACTCGCCGCCGTGTTCGGGATTCTTACCGGGCTGATCCGCGTCCCGGGCGGGCTGCTGGCGGACCGCATCGGCGGCGAACCGGCCAATATGCTGGCGTTCAGCGCCGCCCTGGCCGGTGCCGTGCTGCTTACTGTCACCAGCACCGTTGCGGTGGCGTTCCTCGGCACCCTGCTGATCGCGTTCGGCTTCGGCGTTGCCAATGCCGCCCAGTTCAGTCTGGTGCCGGTCTATCTGCCCCGGGCCATCGGCGGTGCGGCGGGCTGGATCGGCGGCCTAGGCGGTTTCGGCGGCACGCTGCTGCCCCCGGTGATGGGTGCGTTCGTGGACTGGGGCGGGCACGGCGGCTATGCCACCGGGTTCGTCGTCTTTGCCGGCCTGTGCGTGTTCAGCCTGGCGGTGATCACGCTGCTGCGTCTGACCCGTCCGCAGGTGGCCGACGAACTGATCAACGCAGAGCCCGCAGCAGCCAGTTGACTGTCACGGAGCGGAGGGAGGCTCGCGTTCCGTCCGCTCTCCGGTTTCCGGTGCGCTGCCGTCCTGCATGCCCCTGAGCTGAATGTGCAGCGCCTCTACCGAAATCTGGATCTCCCGCAGGGACAGCGCCAGGGACAGCAGCATCAGGAGAAGGCTGATCACGAACAGCACCAGCGCCGTCCCGTGCCATCCCGCCAGCAGCACCAGCATGCACACAACGCACAGGAACAGGCTGGCCACGCCCATCACCTGCATGTTGCGGATCAGCAGTACCCGCCGGCGCAGGTTCTCGATCTGCTGGAAGAGATTGCGCTCGTGGGTGTCCCGGTAGCGGGACTGGAGATCCCGGATCAGCGCTGCCAGGGCCAGGAAACGGTTGGTATAGGCCAGTAGCAGCAGGGAGATGGCCGGGAACAGCAATGCCGGCGTGGCCAGGGTGAGCTCCATGGCGGAGACGTGGTCCTCGATGGCGGCGAAAGGGATCATGGCGCCGCTCATCATGCAGCGGGGCTGCGCGCGGGCGCAACACTGCGGCATTTGGCACGCGGCACCGGAGGCGGCATGCTGAACGCCCCATTCCGAACCGAGGATCGTCCATGGCCGCTGACTTCTACTTCTACGAGCCCGCTCAGGGGCACGGCCTGCCCCATGACCCCTTCAACGCCATGGTGGCGCCCCGGCCCATCGGCTGGATCTCCTCACAGGACGCGGCCGGGGGGCTGAATCTGGCCCCCTACAGCTTCTTCAACGCCTTCAACTACCGGCCGCCGATCGTCGGCTTCGCCAGCATCGGTTTCAAGGACTCCGTGCGCAATATCCTGGAGACCGGCGAGTTCGGCTGGAACCTGGCCACCCGGTCCCTGGCCGACGCCATGAACGCCAGTTGCGCCCACGTGGCCCCGGAGGTGGACGAGTTCGAGCTGGCCGGACTGACACCGGCCCCGTCCCACGTGATTTCGGTACCCCGGGTTGCGGAGACGCCGGTCTCCTTTGAGTGTCGACTGACCCAGCATCTGCAGCTCCAGGGGGCTGACGGCCGCAAGGCGGACACCTGGATGGTGTTCGGCGAGGTGGTAGGCGTGCACGTGGACAGGGCCCTGTTGCGGGACGGCATTTACGACACCGCGGCAGCCGAGCCCATTCTGCGTGCCGGCGGCCCGGCGGACTACTTCACCGTCGCACCCGAGCAGCTGTTCCGGATGCACCGGCCGGGGTAGGCGCCCGCGGGAGGGAGCTGTTTCCTCAGCGTTCGGCGAACCGGGCCTGCAGTTCCTCTGCCCGGCGCTGGCTGGTGCGCCAGAAGTCGTAGCTGAGGAAGACGCCGGTATCACCGCTGCGATGGGTGACGCCCAGGGAGAAGCGGTGATTCAGATGTGCCATCACGCCCATGCCCACCACGGGCGTGCCGGCACGATCCGTGGCGGTGGCGACGATGGAGGCGCCGAAGGCGCGTCCGGTGCCACCGTCATCGCCCCAGGACCAGCGGTTGAAACCGATGATCTCCAGGGTCAGCGCCTCCTCCACCCGGGCGCCGGAGGGCTGGCCTTCGAGGTATTCCAGGGCGATGCCCGGATGCAGCAGGATCCACTGGTGGGCCGGTGGTGCGCAGAAGCCGCCATCCGGTTCACAGTACTGCTCGCGGTTGGCGCGAAAGCGCCAGGCGTTGAAGGCCAGCTCCCAGGGCATCTGGCTGCGCGCTTCGGTGAAGTACGCGGTCCACTGCCGGTCGTACCGGGTCAGTCGCGTCTGCAGTTCCGCGAGCTTGATCCGTTGTACGGCCACGTCCACCAGCCGTTCCATGGCGCGGGCCTGGGCCAGAAGGTCCAGCAGCGTGTCCATGGCGGCGTCGCAGTCCGGCCCGGGCGTCTCGCAGGCCGTGTCCACTGCGTCTCCCGGCAGTGCGTCGGACTCCGTTGCCGGCAGCCGCCAGCGGCCGTCGGCTTCCACGTGCAGTTCCCAGTAGTCGATGGCCGTCGCGCCGGTGCCCGGCTGGTGGGCATCGGTGAGCCCGGTGGCGGCTGCCCGCATGCCGTCGGCCATGGCCGCGAACCATTCTCCGGCGGGTGGTTCCAGGGCCTGCGCTCGTTCCTGAGCCTTCGCGGCAACCTGGCGGGCCAGGTCGGCGGCCGCCACGCGCATTCCGGCGACGGATTCGAAACGGTCCCGGTGCAGCATCGCGTCCAGCGCGTCCGCGGCGGGTACGGCGCTCACCCTGTGATCGAGGCACCCCTGTCGGTAGGCGCTGTTCACGGCGGTCAGGCGGGTCTCCGTCGGTGCCGTGCCCCGGGCCAGCTCCACCAGGGTATCGCAGTCCATGGCCTGCGCCGGCTGGGGCAGCAGCCAGGCCAGGGCCAGGAGAAGGCCGAGCCCGAGCAGCCTGCCTGCGGAATACGCGCGACCAGGGTTGTTACGGCAGTCATTCGCCAAAGTAGGCACGGAACACCTCCAGGTACTGTCCCCAGTCGCCGGTGGGTGCCGGCATCATCCTCTCCAGCCGCCGCCGCAGGGCGTCCCGCGGGCCCTGGGGATGTTCCCGGGCGAATGCCTTGTCCAGTGCCCGTGCCTCCTGCTCCGGAATCAGTCCTGGCGAGCCCAGGAAGCGGAGCAGCGGGACAAAGCATCCCGGATCCCGCAGATGGTGGTCGAAGCCGTGGGGGTTGACGCCGCTGAGCCGCGTCAGGCGCACGTCCAGGTAGCGCCCCGCGTCCCGGGTGTCCGCATCCGGCCACTGGTCGTGGGGTGAGAAGGGCCAGCGCGCGGGGATGGGGTCCCAGCCATGGCGGACGTTCAGGTAGTGGGCGGTCATGCCGTCGCCGCCGGGCAGAGCGGGGCAGCACCGGGAGGCGTAGGTCTTCACCGCCTCCTGCTGCAGTGTGCGGCTGACGTTGGCCAGCATCACCACCAGGTGGGCACGCCGGATAGCTGCAGCGCCGTCCACCTGTCCTGCGCCCAGGGCATGCAGGGTGTCGTGGGTGACGGCGGTACCCAGGGAGTGGGCGATAACGGACCAGCAACTGCCGGCCGGCGCCGCCGCCAGGGCGTCGACTATCTGGCGTGCCACGCTGACCTTGACCGCTTCGCGGACGGTGGTGACGAAGCGGTACATGAGCACGTCCAGCACGTGCGTCTGCAGCACGCCGTCGGTGCCGAGGCGTTCGCGCAGGCGTTCCAGCTTGCGCGTCGCCCGGGCGGCGAGACCGGCCTCCCGGAGCATGGTGACCACCGCCGGGCTGTCGCGCTGCCAGCGGGTGCGGATGGCTTCGAAGGCGTCGTCGTAGCGAACCTCCACCGGACGGAAGTGCTCGCCCCAGGAATACAGCTGGCTCCATTCCAGGTCGTGGTACTGGTCCGCCAGTTGCTGTTCCACGGCCTTTGACCAGCCTTCCTGGTGAATTCCCATGCCGTGAACGAGAAAGATCAGATGCGCGCTCATTCGCCGTTATCCTCGGTCCGGGTGGGTGAGGACGAGGACGCGACGCCGCCGCTCCGGAGTAGTTCGGCGAAGTCCCAGGCACCGTCGGCCGCTCCTTTGGCACAGAGCTGGCCGGCCAGGTGCTCGCCCAGCATGCGATAGCTCTCCCACTGGCTTTCGCCGAAGAACTGATCGCTGGTGGGTTCGTGGGGGAAGGCGGGATGGCGGTGCAGGTACTCGATGAGATCCGCCGGTTCCGCGCCGGTCAGGGTCGGCTTGACGTACACCAGCCAGCCCTCGTCCGGCGCTTCACCGTCGTCTGCACGGTAGCGAACCCGGGCCAGGGCGAAGTGACGCTCGCACAGGGCCGCCGTGTGTCCCTTCCTCGCTCCATTTCGCGCATCCGTGAGTGGCCGGGTGTGGCGGAGCTGTTCCAGCGGGCCGAACCGGCGCGCCAGTCCCATGTCCGTGAGCGCGGTTTCATCCAGGAACCGGATGTCTGCACCGAAGTCCGTGCGGGCCTTGCGGATCAGCCCCGCCAGGCCGTCGAAGGTGCCGTCCGGGTCCGCCTCGGCATCCACGAGGACGATCAGTGGTAGCCGACGGCGGATCAGTTCGTAGCCACCGAGGTTCTCGAAGTGGCCGCCATCGGAGAGGTACCAGTGCCGCCAGGCGGTCCCCCGGAAGCGAGCCAGGAGCTCGCCCAGGAGAAAGCTGTAGACTGGCAGGGCACGGGTGAACATGCGCCGCCAGCCCGCCCGGGGGCGACCGTCACAGGGACGGTTGTCCGGATCGACGCCGGAGTCCCACCAGTAGCCCAGGCGGACGTTGGCGAGGCCGATCAGTACGCTCATGGCCAGACTGGTGCGCGAGCCGAGACCGGTGGAGACGGCCGCGCCGGAGATGGCGGTGATATTGCCGAGAGACAGGGGTTCGCCGGTGTAGGCTGGGTCGGCGTCGTCTTCGCGGGCGTAGGCGAACACCCGGTAGCCCGGATCGGTGGCATTGTCCGGGAACACGGAGACCGGGGAGTCGGGCACATGGGCCGAGCCCGGGGCGAACACGGCATGGTGACGGATACCCACGCTCAATGAGCACGGCCCGAAGGCCAGCGTGGTGCCGCCGCGATCCCGTTGCTGGATCTGCGAGTGCCCGTCGATGGTCTCGTTGACGGTGACGTTGACCAGATGCAGTGGCGCTGCGGCGCGGGCTCTGTCATTGGTCTCGTCGGCGGCGAGTCGGTGGTACGCCTGCAGGGAGGTGTTGTCGCCGGGCTGCACCCGCAGCACCGTGCTTTCGGCGCCGCCGTCTCCACCGGTCTCGGCTCGCGCACCAGTCTGGCCA
>SKYZ01000246.1 GCA_007127625.1 Aquisalimonas sp.
ATCATCTGCATCACCAGCGCCGGGAAGAGTTCAGTGTTGGCGGCGCTGCGGGTGAGCCCCTCGCCGCGTTCAATGCCCGTGCGAATGCGCTCGATGCGCTCGCCGATCCAGGCGTTGTCGGTGGCCCGGGCCACCATGCTCAGGGCCGTGATGATGGGTACGCCTGAGCGGGTCGCCATGGCGAAAGACCGGCCGAACCGTGCCAGCGTGGCGCGCAGAACGATATCGCCGATGACCGGAATGCGGAGCTTGGTCCGATCCCAGCGGTAGCGCCCCCCCGGGGTGCGCTTCCACCACATGAACCCGGCGGCCAGCGCCGCCAGCCCCCCAATCACCGCGTACCAGTACTGCACGGTGAAGTCGGAGGTGGCCAGCAGAACGCGCGTCGCCAGCGGCAGCTCGGCACCGAAACTCACGAACATGCGGCCGAAGGCAGGGATGACAAAGACGTTGATCACCCCGATAGCAATGGCGATGGCAACCAGCACGATCACCGGATAGCGCATGGCCGCGCGGATCTGGTCCCGGGTTGCCTTCTCCCGCTCCAGGTGCCGGGAGAGCTGCAGGAATGCCTCGTCCAGCCGGCCGGAGTTCTCCCCCACCTGGATGATGCTGACGAACAGGCCGTCGAACACGTCCGGATGCTGGCGCAGAGCCTCCGCCAGGGCGCGGCCGTTTTCCAGCTCGGAGGCCACTGCCCGGATCACGCGGGCCATGCGAGGATGCCGGGCGGTCTCCGCCAGTCCGGTCATGGCGCGCATGATCGGCACCCCGGCCCGCACGAGACTGTACATCTGGCGGGAGAACACCATGAGGTCGGTCAGTGCCACGGCGCGTTCGAACCGCGAACCCTGGGCGCTGCCATCGCGCTGTTCCCCGGCCCGGGCATCGGGCTCGATGGTCAGCGGCGAGAAGCCGTCACCCAGCAGCCGATCCGCCACCGCATCCACGGAGTGGGCCTCCAGGTGCCCCCGCTGCAGGTTCCCCTGGGCGTCCCGCGCGCTGTAACGGAACCAGGCCACTCAGTCATCCTCCAGGCGCAGTTCCATGGGGCCGTCATCCTCCGTCGGGCCCTCCGGCTGCACGGGAGGTGGCGATGCCGGCGCCTGCGCATCGATATCCAGCTCGGAGGCGATGCGCATCACCTCGACCAGACTGGTCACCCCCTGCCGGGCATAGTCCATGGCCGCCACGGTCAGGGAGCGGAAGCGCGGGCTCTCGGCCGCCAGCCGGGCGAACTCGCCGAGATCCTCGCGGCGTAGTGCATCGGCCATGCCACCGTCTATCTCCAGGAGTTCATAGACGCCGATTCGGCCCTGATAACCTGAGTTGTTGCAATGGGTGCAGCCCCGGCCGCGTTTGAATTCCACGACATCGGCGGCCAGGCCGAGGCCCCGCAGCCACGCGGATTCGTGCTCGTCCGGCGCGTGGGTTTCCGTGCAGCTGTCACACACCCGTCGCAGCAGCCGCTGCGCCAGCACCCCGCGCAGGGAGGCGGCCAGGAGATAGCTTTCGGCGCCCATGTCCAGCATCCGTACGGCGGTGGAGTGGGCATCATTGGTGTGCAGCGTGGAGAGCACCAGGTGACCGGTCACCGACGCGCGCAGGCCGATCTCCGCGGTTTCCTGGTCACGCATCTCGCCCACCATGACGATGTCGGGATCCTGACGCAGTGCGGAGCGCAGCACCCGCCCGAAGGTCAGACCGATGCGCTCCTGCACCTGCACCTGGTTGACCCGCGGCAAGCGGTACTCCACCGGATCCTCCACGGTGATGATCTTGCTGCCTGCACTGTTGAGTTCGGATAGGGCCGCGTACAGGGTGGTGGTCTTGCCGCTGCCGGTGGGCCCGGTGACCAGCACCATGCCGTGGGGCCGATGGATCAGACGGCGGAACCGCTCCATGACGTCCTGCGGCATGCCCAGGCTTTCCAGGTGCAGCAGGCCGCCGGATTGATCCAGCAGACGCATAACCACCGACTCGCCGTACTGGATGGGCATGGTGGAGAGCCGCACATCCACCGACCGGCGTCGCACACGGAGGTTGAAGCGTCCATCCTGGGGCAGGCGTTTCTCGGAGATGTCGAGCCCCGCCATGAGCTTGAGCCGCAGAATCAGCGCCGGGGCGATGCGCTTTTCCTTCATCACGTGCTCCTGCAGCTGGCCGTCCACCCGCTGGCGGATGCGCAGGGCATTCTCGTCCGGCTCGATGTGGATGTCCGAGGCCCCCACCTGCACCGCATCCTGGAAGATGGAGCGCAGCAGCCGGACCACCGGCGCGTTCCCGGTCTCGGAATCCTCCTCCAGGCTGGCGAGATCGACGTCATCCTCGCCAATCTCCTCCTCCAGCTCCTCGGCGATGTTGGAGATCTCTTCGGTACGCCGGTAGGTGCGATCGATGATCTGCAGCAGGTCCCGTTCGCGGACCACCGCCACCGTCACCGATTTCCCAAGCAGCCGCGTCAGCTCGTCCTGGGCAAACAGATCGGTGGGGTCGACCATGCCCACCAGAAAGTGATCGTGTTCTTCCTTGAGCGCCAGCGCACGCAGCCGCCGGGCGTGGGTCTCCGGCAGCTTGCGCACCGTCTCCGACTCCACCTGGTAGGTACGCAGGTCCAGGTTGGCGACCCCGAGCTGGCGCGCCAGGAGATCATTGAGATTGGTTTCGGAGACATACCCCAGATCGATAAGCGTGCGCCCGAGCTTCCGGCCCGTACGCTTCTGTTCCGTGAGTGCCGCCTGCAGCTGACTGTCGGAAATGATGCCTTCATTGACCAGCAGATCGCCGATACGGATCTTGCGACGGGCCTGGCCGGTGTTTGCCGTCTCACTCTCTGTCATTCCAGGCTCTCGATCCGTTGGCGCAGGAACGCCGTGAGTTCACTGTTCAGGCCGCCCACCGCCAGTGCTCGCTGGTAGGCCGCACGCGCCCGGGCCGGCTCGCCACTTTCCTCCAGGGAGACCCCCAGCCCCAGCCACCAACGCCCCTGGCTGCTCTGCTCCCGGGCCAGCTCGCGGTACAGCGGCACCGCTTCCGCAGCACGCCCCGTCTGACGATACAGTGCCGCCAACAGGGCATGCCAGCGCCCCTCTCCGAACATCGGCGCCGGGTGGTTCTCCAATACCCGGATGGCACGCTCCGGATCCTGCTCCCGCAACAGTCGCGCCTTGAGCCGCGCAAGCTCGGCTGCGCCCGCCTCGTAGTCCAGCCCTCGGGCCAGGATATCCACGGCGGCTGCCCGTTCGCCGCGCGCCTCGTGCCTCGCGGCCAGTGCCCGGCGCACCCGCCAGGCGTCCGGCATCGCGTCGAGGGCATCCCTGTAGATGGCCATGGCCCTGTCCGTGTCGCCCGCCTCTTCGGCATCACGACCGCGGCGAAGCGCGCCGGCGGCGTCCGGACTGTGCGCCCGCGATTTCATCAGCCCGTGGCCGCCGGCGGCATCCCGCTCCGCCACGGGAATGCCGAGGGGGTCCTCCACCAGCCGGGCGCTGTCCGCCGCGTCGTAGCCGGCGGCGTCGGCCACCTCTGGCTGCTCCGCCTCCGCTGGCTCCCGGGGTTCCGCAGACGCGTCTCCTCCATCCCCGGAAGCCGCCTCCGTCCGGGCCTGCTCCGGGTCCGGATCGTTATCCGGGAAATCGAACTCCAGGGTGACGCCTGCCGCCAGTCGCCGGGCCTGCAGTCGTGGCGCTTCGCGGAACCGCAGGTCCAGAGTCAGGTGCTCATCGTGAACCCGCCAGTCCACCGCGCTCAGCTCGGGCATGTGCCCCAACAGCTCCGGCAGGTCGGTGTCGTCACCCGCCACCGGCAACCGCAGTGTGACGCCGTTCCCGTCGTCGGTGCGCTCCAGCACATGCACCACGGGGCCGTCGGCCAGAAAACGCAACTCCACACCAGCGGGCGTATCAGTAACGGCAATCTGCTGCAGACCGGGCACGTCCGGATCCGCACCTCGAGCCGGGGAGGCGTCCTCCTGCGCCGCGGGCATCGCTGGTAGCGGCTGCGGCGTGGCGATCTCCGGTGGCGTCCGGGGTAACAATATATGCGTCAGGTAGCCCGCCGCCCCGATCAGCAGCGCCACCACCGACCAGAACAGCACCCGCCGCGCATGCGGGCCGGCCCGACCAGCGCCGAGTGCTGGTCGTACCCCTGGTGGCACGTGACTCCGCGGGCTGTTGCGCCGCTGGTCCAGATCACGCAGAACGTCGTTGATCAGGCTCATGCCGCCACACCCAGCCCATGCCAGTGGGCCATGCCCACGGCGATGACCACCAGCGCGGCGCCCACCGATGCCGCCCACCAGGCCAGTCTTGTCCGCCCGGGCCGTAGCGCCTCATTGGTGTCCCGGGCGGCACGCAGAACATGGTGCCGGCCAACACTGCCCCGCCCCTCACCGTAGGCCGCCAGCAACGCCTTGTGCGCCAGAATGTTCACCAGACGCGGCAGTCCCCCGCTGCAGCTGCAGAGGGCATCCACGGCGTCCGAGCGGAACAGTTCGCTGCCGCCGCTTCCCGCCACGCTCAGGCGATGGCCGACATAGCTCCGCACCTCCCGGCATTCCAGGTGGCCCAGGGTGTAGGAAAAGGTGATTCGTTGCCGGAGCTGACGCCAGCGGTCCCCGGACAGGCGGGTATCCAGCTCCGGCTGGCCGAACATGACCACCTGCAGGAGCTTGACCCGCTCCGTCTCCAGGTTCGTGAGCAGGCGCAGCGCCTCCAGAGTCTCGTCCGGCATGGACTGCGCCTCGTCCAGCACCAGCACCACGGGTCGCTCCGCCTCGCGAGCCTGCAGCAGCGCAGCAGTGAGCTCCCGCAGCACACGATGCTGGCCGGCGTTGCCAGGCAGCTTCAGCCCCAGTTCGTCCGCCAGACTCAGGCGCAGCCCGTTGGCGCTGACATAGGGATTGGGCACCCAGGCGGTGGTGTAACGGTCCTCCAGGCGATTGAGCAGGGTGCGGCACAGCATGGTCTTGCCGGTGCCAACCTCGCCTGTCACCTTGACGAACCCCTCCCCGCCTTCCAGCGCCACCAGAACGACATTGAGCGCTTCCTGCCAGGCACCCTGGTTGCAGAAGTAGGTGGTGTCCGGCGACAGCGAGAACGGGAAATCGTCGAGGCCGAAGTGCTCCAGATACATTCCCCGCCGCTCCGCCTACTCCGGCCGTTGGGTGGCGCCGGTGCGGTCGCGCCGGAGACGCTGCATGCGCTCCCGGCTCTGACCGAGCTCATCTTCCCAGGTGCTTTCGTCCACCACCACCGGGCGAAGCAGAATCACGAGTTCGCTCTTGATGGTCTCGCTGTCGCGCTGGCGGAACAGGCCGCCCACCATGGGCAGATCCCCCAGCAGCGGCACCTGGCCCGTGCGGTCCTCGACCCGGTCCTGCATCAGACCGCCGATCACCACCACCTCGCCGCTGCGGGCGCGGACGATGCTGTCGGATTCGCGGACATCGCTGCGGGCGAGTGGTATGTCAAAAGTCTCCTCGCCGGTGCTGATGTCCTTGCGCTGGTCGGTCACCTCGCTGACGGACGGATGCACGTGCAGCGTCACCCGGTTGTCCGCGCTGATGTGGGGCGTGACATCCAGGGCAATGCCGGAGAAAAAGGGTGTGAGTTCCACGTCCGGCGAAATCGTTGCCCCCGTCCCGAAAGCCGTGGTGGTGGTGGAAATGTCGGTGACGAAGAACTCGTCGGTCCCCACCTTGATCACGGCCTTCTGGTTGTTCACCGTGGAAACCCGGGGGCTGGACAGCACCTGCACCTCACCCTGGGTCTCAAGAAGTTCCACGAAGGCGCTGAAATCGCCCATATCCGCACTCAGGGAGAACACGCCACCCGGAGCCGGCAGATCGCCATCGAACACGGTGCCGCCCTGCTGGCCGAAGCTCACGTCCCTGCCGTCGGGGCTCGCCAGCGCCTGCCAGTTGATCCCGGCCTGGAACCGGTCGCTGAGTTCCACCTCCAGGATCTTCGCCTCCAGCACCACCTGCCGGCCGAGGTTGGTCTGCACCCCGCCAAGGAACTCCTCCACCTGGCGCAGTGTGCCGGGCATGGCCCGAACCA
>SKYZ01000421.1 GCA_007127625.1 Aquisalimonas sp.
CAGGAGAGGACTTGAACCTCCACGGGGTCTCCCCCACTAGCACCTGAAGCTAGCGCGTCTACCATTTCCGCCACCTGGGCCTGACTTGCAAGGGGCAGTGCCCCGGGTCAGGGCGCGTACTTTACCGAGGCCCCCGGGGGCTGTCAACGGCTTCCCGCGAGCACATTCCAAGGGGCGTGCGCCTGTGGTGAGGGGCGTGTTGACATGGCGCTACGATTGCAAGTGTCGAGCGTTCGCGTATCCTCGGCCGCACCGTTGAATACACTATCGTCCAGCGGGACCGTCCATTCATCAATGTGCCATTCCCGGTCGGCCGGAAAAATGCAGCAAGTACCGGAGCAGTATCGAATTTATGGTGAAGAAAAAATCCCCCGCGAATCCTGCCAGTGATCCGTACCGGGAGCGGGAGCAGCAGAAGTACGACAACCCGGTCCCGAGCCGCGAGTTCCTCATGGACTTCATCGCGGACCAGGCCCGCCCGCTGACCCGCGACCAGCTCGGCCGCGCCCTGGAACTCGACGACCCGGATGCGCTGGAAGGGCTGCGCCGGCGTCTGATCGCCATGGAGCGCGACGGGCAGGTGATCCGCAATCGCCGCGGTGGTTACGTGCCCGTGGACAACGAGGAACTCCTGCGCGGTCGCATCATCGGTCACCAGGACGGTTACGGCCAGTTCGCACCGGATGTCGGCGGTGAGCGCATCTACATCTCCCCCCGGGACATGCGCATGGTCCTGCATGGCGATCGTGCCGTGGTGCGGGTGACCGGTACCAATCACGAAGGCCAGCCCGCCGGCATTCTGGTGGAGGTCCTGGAGCGGGCCAACAAGACCCTGGTGGGCCGTTTTCACGAGGAGAGCGGTGTCGGTTTCGTGGTGCCGAGCAACAAGCGCCTGCACCAGGACGTGATCGTCCCGGGGGATGCCCACAAGGACGCCGGCAACGGTGAGCTGGTGCTGGTACAGATCAGTCAGCAGCCCACCGTGCGTCGCCAGCCCATCGGCGAAGTCATCCAGGTGCTGGGCGAGCACATCAAGCCGGGCACCGAGATCGAGACCGCGCAGCTCATCTACGGCATTCCCATGGAGTGGCCGGAGGCGGTCCAGAAGGAACTGCAGCGTATCCCCGACGAGGTGCCGGAAGAGGACAAGAAGGAGCGCAAGGATCTGCGCAAGCTGCCGCTGGTAACCATCGACGGTGCGGACGCCCGGGATTTCGATGACGCGGTATTTGCCGAGCCCAAGCCCTCCGGCTGGCGCCTCGTGGTGGCCATTGCCGACGTTTCCCACTATGTGCGGCCCGGCTCGGCGCTGGACCGCGAAGCGCGCAATCGCGGCAACTCGGTGTACTTTCCGCGCAACGTGGTTCCCATGCTGCCGGAGAAGCTCTCCAACGGTCTGTGTTCGCTCAACCCGAACGTGGATCGCCTGTGCATGGTTTGTGACATGCTCATCGGCAGCGGAGGTGAAATCCGCCGCTCCAGCTTCTACCGCGGCGTCATGCGTTCCCACGCGCGCCTGCTTTACGACGAAGTGGCCGCCATGCTTGTGGATGGCGACCAGAAGCTGCGTGAGAAGCACAAGAAGCTGGTGCCCCATCTGGAGAATCTGCACGGGCTCTACCAGTCCCTGCGCAAGGCGCGGAATCGGCGCGGTGCCATCGATTTCGAAACCACCGAGACCCAGATCGTCTTCGATGACCATGGCATCATTCAGAACATCGAGCCCGTGGAACGCAATGACGCCCATCGGCTGATCGAGGAGTGCATGCTCGCCGCCAACCAGGCCACGGCGCGGTACCTGCACAAGCAGAAACTGCCGAGCCTGTTCCGCAACCACGAGGGCCCCGACGAGGATCGCCTGGACAACCTCAATCGCTTCCTTGCGGAAACCGGCCTGAAGCTCGGTGGTGGCGACGATCCGCAACCGGCGGATTTCGCCAAGTTGCTGCGCAGCGTGCAGAGCCGTCCGGACAAGCACCTGATCCAGACGGTGATGCTGCGCTCGCTGAAACAGGCGGTGTACCACCCCGAAAACACGGGGCACTTCGGCCTGGCCATGGACGAGTACGCGCACTTCACCTCGCCGATCCGCCGTTACCCGGATCTGCTGGTCCACCGTGGCATCGGCCACGTGGTTGATGGTGGCAAGGGGCCGACCTTTCCGGTGGGCAAGGATGAACTGCTCAGCCTCGGCGAGCATCTGTCCATGACCGAACGCCGGGCCGACGAGGCCACGCGGGACGCCGAGGCCATCCTCAAGTGCCAGTACATCCGCGACAAAGTGGGCGAGGAGTTCAATGGCACCGTCACCGGCGTCACCGGCTTCGGACTGTTCGTGGAGCTCGATGAGCTCTACGTGGACGGCCTGGCGCACGTCACCCAGCTGGAGAACGACTTCTTCCGCTTCGACCCCATCGGCCACCATCTCACCGGCGAGCGCACCGGCAAGGTCTACCGCCTGACGGACCGGGTACGGGTGCGCATCGCCCGGGTCGATCCGGACGAGCGCAAGGTGGATCTCGCCATGCTCGGCACGCTGGACCCCAACGGTGAGCTGGAAGCAGTCGCCGAGGGCGGTGATCGGCCTGCGGCCAAGCGGGGCGGCCGCAAACGCGGCGGGCCCAGGGCAAGCGCCAAGAGGCAGCCCAAGGCCGAAGCGGCGAAGACCGATGACGGTGAGCCGGCCAAGAAGGGTCGCCGCCGCCGTTCGGGAAGCCGCCGTCGGTGAAGCAGGACGAACTGATCCACGGTCTCCACGCCGTACGTGCCGCTCTGCGGTACGAGCCCACCGGGGTGCTGGAGGTCTGGATGGAGCGCAATCGCCGGGACCAGAAGATGCGGCGATTGCGCGAGGAGCTGGAACGCACCGGCGTCCGCATCCAGGATGCCCCTCGCAAGGAGTTGGACCGGCTCAGTGACGGCGCCGCCCACCAGGGCGTCGTGATCCGCTACCGTGGCCCCGAGCCCCGCGGCCAGGACGCCCTGGAGGTCCATTTGGCCGGTCTGGACCACGCGCCGTTCGTGCTGGTGCTGGATCAAGTGCAGGACCCGCACAACCTGGGCGCCTGTCTGCGTACCGCCGATGCCGCCGGCGTCGACGCCGTGGTCGCCCCCCGGGACAAGGCGGTGGGCCTCACCGCCACGGTGCACAAGGTCGCCTCCGGCGCCACTGCCAGCGTGCCGTTCTTCCAGGTCACCAATCTGGCCCGTTGCCTGGAGAGCCTGAAGGGGCAGGGCATCTGGCTGGTGGGCGCCGCCGAGGAAGCCGAAGCCGCACCCTGGGAGCTGGATCTGGCGGGGCCGCTGGCGGTGGTCATGGGAGCCGAGGGCGCCGGCCTGCGCCGCCTGACCCGGGACTCCTGCGATTTCCTGGTCCGCATTCCCATGGCCGGCCAGGTCACCAGCCTGAATGTTTCCGTCGCCACAGGCGTTCTGTTGTTTGAGGCAGTGCGGCAGCGTCTGTCTCATCCGTGATCAGGTGCGACGTCCGGGGGCGAAGGGGGCGCGGGCGCATGACTCGGGCGACTAGCGAAGCTCCGGCCCGCAGGCCGCCCGGCCCCGAAGGGGTGGCCGCATGGATGCGGCCACCGGCGCCCAGCGCAGGGATGCGCTGTAAGCCGGCCAGGCCGGAGGGGCGGAAACTTTCCTTCGCCAGAAGGAAAGTTAGGCGGAGCTGCGGAGCCCGAGTCATGCGCCCGCGCCCCCTTTGCCCCCGGACTCCCAGCAGCAGCACTCTGAGGTCGCCGCACGCTCATGGCGTTTCCATTGAGGTGTCTGACGCGCTATACTCCCGCGCTTGCCCGATGACGGAAACCGTCGGGCAAACAAGGCACTGAGTGAAACAGGGCCAGCAAGGCCCGGTATCCCTGCCTTTCCCGCCGAAGGGGAAGGCTTCTCCGGGATTGTTACCCGAGTAACCATAGGGAGTGACAAATGCGACACTACGAAGTGGTCTTCATGGTCCACCCGGACCAGAGCGACCAGGTTCCCGCCATGACGGAGCGCTATCGCGCCATCGTCGAAGGCAGTGACGGCAAGGTGCATCGCCTCGAAGACTGGGGCCGCCGCCAGCTTGCCTATCCCATCCGCAAGCTCATCAAGGCCCACTATGTGCTCATGAACATCGAGTGCACCAAGGACGCCCTTGACGAACTGACGTCCGCCTTCCGTTTCAATGATGCGGTCATCCGGCACTTCGAGCTCGCCCGCGAGGAAGCGGTGACCGAGCCCACGCCGATGATGAAGGAAAAGGACGAGAACAAGGAACGTGGGCGCCGTGACGAACGGCCGCGGACCGACAGAGCCGAGTCCGACGATGCCGCGGAGTCTGCTGACGGTGACGACGCCGAGAAGGCCGAGAGCACCCAGGAAGCGGACAGCGACGCCGAAGCCTGAGCAGCGGAGGAGGCCGACGCACACGCATGACGGCGGACGACCGCGCACCCTGGCCGGATAACCGGCTCGTAATCACAGGCGTGGTGGTCGACGCCCCGGAAACCCGCACCTCGCCCGGCGGCGTACCCGTGAGCCAGTTCACGCTGGAGCATGGCTCGGAACAGCCGGACGGGGAGACGGCGCGCAGGACCCGGTTCCGGGTGCGCGTCCACGTTCGCGGCAAGGCCCTTCAGGCCACCGCCGCAGCGTTGCAGGCCGGGGATCCCGTGCGCGTGTTCGGCCACCTCGGACACACGGGCTATCGTCCAGAACAGCAGCGGCTGGTGATTATTGCACGACGCATCCAGCCGGAACCGGATCAGGAAACGCAAGGAGTTGAGTAATGGCACGTTTTTTCCGTCGCCGTAAGTACTGCCGCTTTACCGCCGAGGGCGTGAAGGAGATCGATTACAAGGATCTCGCCACCCTCCGCAACTATGTCACTGAAACAGGCAAGATCGTGCCCAGCCGCATCACCGGCACCAACGCCCGGTATCAGCGGCAGCTGGCCCGCGCCATCAAGCGCGCGCGCTACCTGGCACTGCTGCCCTACACGGACCGGCACTGATCCAGAGCACGGGTCGGACCGGAGCCCGGGCGTGAAGCCGATCGCGGCGTTCATCATGCAGGGCCGGTGGCAGCCGGTGCTGTTCATCGTGGCCACCACGCTTCTGCCGCTGCTGGCCTGGCTCGGCGGGGCGGCTCTGGCGTTGGTGGCGCTGCGTCGCGGGGCCCTGGACGGCGGCCTTACTCTGGCCGGAGCGGCCATTGTGCTGGGGGCGCTGTTCGGCGCAATGGGGGCGAACCCCATGGTGTCGGTGCTCGGATTGCTGGAGTACTGGGTGCCGGTGCTTCTGCTGGCACTGGTGCTGCGGACAACAGTGTCCCTGCCGTTGACTGTCATGGCGGGGACAGGCATGGCGGCGGTGGCCCTGCTGGTGTGGCATGCGGCCGTGGCCGACCCGGTCGCCTTCTGGCAGGGCTCGCTGGAAGGGTTACTGGAAGGTGAGCAGGGCACGGAGTTCATGGAAGCGGTGCTGCCTGTCCTGTCCGGTTTCTGGCTGCTCGGGTTGTGGTCGCTTGCCATGGTGAGCCTGCTGGTGGCCCGCTGGTGGCAGGCCGTGCTGTACAATCCGGGCGGGTTTCAGGAGGAATTTCATGGCTTGCGGCTGGACTGGCGGCTGGCCATGGGGGCACTGCTGATCATGCTGGCGGCCACCTTCAGCGGGCCCGGACTGGTCTACGATCTGTCCCTGCTGGTGTCGGGGATGTTCACGCTGCAGGCTCTGGCCGTGGCGCACGCCCTTCGGCTGGCCAATGGCTGGCACTGGGCGATGATGGTGCCGGTGTACGGTTTTTTGCCGTTCCTGGTAAAGCTGTACGCATTGCTGGGTATCGCCGATACCTGGTTCGACCTGCGCGGCAGGTTTGCTGCGGGGCGCGGGAACGGCGGGTGAATCGGCGTTGCGTCGATTCGGGATTCGCAGATAATCGGGGTTGGAACGATGGAAGTCATCCTGCTGGAAAAAGTGGATAACCTGGGCGACCTGGGCGATCAGGTCAGGGTTCGGCCGGGCTACGG
>SKYZ01000266.1 GCA_007127625.1 Aquisalimonas sp.
GGCTGGCTCGTCGAGTATGGTCACCCCCAGCTCCTCGGCCCGACGCCGCTTGGAACCCGCCGCCTCGCCAGCCACCACGTAGTCCGTCCTGCCGGACACACTGCCCGTGACTTTTCCCCCTGCGGCTTCGATGCGCTCCTTGGCCTCGTCCCGGGTCATGCCTTCCAGTGTTCCAGTGAGCACGAACGTCCTGCCGGCCAGGGGGCTGCCTCCACCGCTACCGCCGTGAACAGCCGCGCGTGAGCGGTCGCTGGTCCAGTGCAGCTGCTTCTCCTCCAGCAGCGCGTCGATGCCCTGGAGGCGCGGTTCGAGGGTCTCCAGCGCATCCCGCAGGCGGTCACCATCGGCCCCGCTCACGGGCAGGCGCTGCAGCGGCAGCGAGGCCAACTCCCTTAGCCGTTCCACCTTGCCGGCCAGGGTGGCCGCCCGGGTCGGGCCAACCTTGGGTAGCCCGAGTCCGGCGATCAGGGCATCGGGGCAGATGGCATTCACGTACTCGGGGGCAAAGCCGTCCTCGCCCTGGACCTCGACCAGCTCCAGCAACCGGTCGAGCCCGCCGACATTGCTGCTGTCGGCGAAGAAGGCGCTGATCTCCTCGCCCATGGTCAAGCCGATGCCGGGAATCAGGGCGAACAACAGCGGGTCGGCGCGACGGATGAAGTCGAGATCGCCCAGTTGCGCGGCCAGCAGCCGCGCCGTATCAGCGCCGACGCCGGGGATGCCGACACCGTAGAGCAGCCGCTCCAGAGGCACCTGCCGCCGCGCATCGATAGCGGCCACCAGGTTGCCGGCGGAGACCTCGGCAAATCCCTCCAGACCCAGCAACCGCTCCCTGTCCAGGCGGAACACGTCGGCCAGCTCCTGCACCAGCCCCGTATCCACCAGCTGCTCGGCCACCTTGTCGCCCAGCCCTTCGATGTCCAGGGCGCGGCGGGAGGCGAAGTGGCGAATGGATTCCTTGAGCTGTGCCGGGCATTGCAGGCTGCCGATGCAGCGGTAGTCCACCTCCCCCTCCGGGCGGATCACCTCGGAGTCGCACACCGGGCAGCGGTCGGGCATCTGCCAGGGTTCGGCACCGGTGGGCCGGGCTTCCGCGTTCACGCTGACGATCTCGGGAATGACGTCACCCGCGCGGCGCACCATGACGGTATCGCCCTCGCGGACGTCCTTGCGGCGAAGCTCGTCGAGGTTGTGCAACGTTGCCCGGGAGACAGTGACACCACCGACCTCCACGGGCTCCAGCTCCGCCACCGGCGTTATGGCACCCGTGCGGCCCACCGAGGGCAGAATCCGGCGCACCCGGGTGGTGGCCTCCCGGGCCGGCAGTTTCGAGGCAATGGCCCACCGCGGGGCCCGGGCGGTGAAGCCCAGGACCTGCCGCTGGGCAAGATCGTCCACCTTGAACACCACGCCGTCGATCTCGTAGTCCAGCGAATCGCGCCGCTCCAACAGCTCGTTGTAGTAGTCGAGGCACGCCTCCAGGCCGTCCAGGCGCCGGATCTCTCGGTTCACGCGGAGTCCCCAGGCGCTCAATTGCTCCAGGACCTCCCAGTGCGCATCACCCAGGGATTCGCTGCACTCGCCGACGCCGAAGGCGAACAGCGTCAGCGGCCGACGGGCGGCGATCTGCGGATCCAGTTGCCGCAGGCTCCCGGCGGCGGCGTTGCGCGGGTTCGCGAAAAGCCGCTCGCCCCTCTCCAGGCGCAGCGCGTTGAGCCGCTCGAAGTCCTGCCGCCGGATCACCATCTCGCCTCGCACTTCCAGCCGCGCCGGGATGCGCGCGCCGCGCAGGCGCAGGGGCACGCTGCGCACGGTGCGCACGTTGTTGGTAATGTCCTCGCCCACACGCCCGTCGCCGCGTGTCCCGGCCTGCACCAGCAGGCCGTCCTCGTAGCGCAGGCTCAGGGACAGCCCGTCCAGCTTGGGTTCACCAACGTAGCGCACGGATGCCACGCGCAGGCGCTCGCGCACGCGGCGGTCGAACTCGCGCAGTTCGTCGGTATCGAAGGCGTTGTCCAGGGAGAGCATGGGTTGCCCGTGGGTCACCTCGCCGAACCCTTCGGCGGGGGCCGCGCCCACCCGCTGGGTCGGTGAATCCGGCGTCACCAGTTCGGGATGCTCCCGCTCCAGGTCCTGGAGCTCCCGCAGCAGCGCATCGTACTCGGCATCCGAGAGCACGGGCTCGTCGAGGACGTAGTAGCGGTGGTTGTGTTCCTCGATCTCTTCGCGGAGCCGCGCAATGCGGTCCGCCGCGTTGTCCGCGGACGGCGATGTGGTCATGGTGTCTCCAATCCGGCCACCGACTCCAGAAACTGCGCGTAGTGTACCCAGCCCCCGCAGCGCCGTGCACGTCATGAAAAATCTGCAAACCAGTACGCGAAAAACAGGCAGCAAAGCACCGTCTACAGGGCCATACTCAGGGTGAAGCACCACGCCATCCGGAACTAACAGGCGCTTTGCCCGATCCAATCAGATGAGCGTGGGCCATGGTGGCCGGCCACCGGGCACGGACAATTCAGGGTCAGTAGCCGGCCATCAGGGTGTCTTGCGTTGTCAGCATTCCGCAGAGGGCCGGTTATGGTGAAAAAAGACCAGCATCACGACGCACAGGGACAGAACCGTTTCGTCGACTCCCTGGTTGACTACACCAAAGAACACAAGGCGAAGCACTGGCAAGGAACCTTCGGAGAGTTCCTGAGGGAAGTGCTTCCCACGGCGCCGCAGGCGCTGGCCCGGACCAGTCACCAGTACCTCTGGGACATGATCCGGTGGCACGGCAGCGAGCGTTCGGACGAGGGTGAGCACATCACCCGCTATGATCTGTTCGCCAACGACCTGTTCGGCATGGATGAATCTCTCGAACGGGTCGCCAACTACTTCAAGGCCGCCAGCGAAGGCTCCGAGGTGGGCCGGCGACTGCTTCTGCTGCTGGGTCCGCCCTCCGGCGGCAAATCCAGCCTGGTGACGCTGCTCAAGCGTGGCCTGGAGGAGTACAGCCTCACCGATGAAGGCGCCATGTACGCCATCAAGGGCTCGCCCATCCACGAGAATCCGCTGCTGCTGATCCCCCACAGCAAGCGGGCGGAATTCCGGGACACCTACGGCGTGAACATCGAAGGTGAGCTGTCGCCGTACACCCGCGCCATGCTCGATGAAGAGTATGAGGGCGATTTCACCAAGGTGCCCGTGGAGCGTGTGTTCATCAACGAGGCCGGCCGCGTCGGTGTGGGCACTTACGCGCCCCACGACCCCACCACCGCCGACATTGCCGATCTGGTGGGCTCCGTGGATCTGTCCAAGGTGGCCGAGTACGGCGACGAGGGGAATCCGCGCGCCTGGTCCTGGTCCGGCGCCGTGTATGCCGCCAACCGCGGCATGCTGGAGATGATCGAGATCCTCAAGGTCAAGCGGGAGTTCCTGTATCTGCTGCTGACGCTGACCCAGGAGAAGAACATCAAGGTCTCGCGCTTTCCGCTGATCCACATGGACCAGACCATCGTCGCCCACACCAACCTGGCGGAGTTCCGCAAGTTCCTGCAGGAAAAGGAGAACGAGGCGCTGCTTGACCGCATGGTCATCATCCAGGTGCCCTACACCCTGCGCTACCAGGATGAGGCGCGGATCTACGAGAAGCTCACCTCGTCCACCCCGACGTTCAAGGAAGTCCACCTGGATCCCCACGCCCTGAAGGCAGCGGCGGTCTTCGCCGTGCTGACCCGGCTCAAGCCCTCGGAGCGGGC
The DNA here is from genome assembly GCA_007127625.1 of Aquisalimonas sp. Lineage (GTDB taxonomy): Bacteria > Pseudomonadota > Gammaproteobacteria > Nitrococcales > Aquisalimonadaceae > Aquisalimonas. Next base: position 3,741 of record SKYZ01000266.1, read on the forward strand.
CGACCTGGATCTCACCAAGAAGCTCCGACTCCACGCCGGGGAGGATGTGGAAGGGGTCTCCCATTCGGAGATCGAGAAAATCCGCAACGAGAACCCGGACGAGGGCATGGACGGTGTCAGCCCGCGCTTCATCGTCAACACCCTGGCGGGCGCCATCAGCCGTAGCGAGAACAAGAGTCTGACCACCCTGGACGTGCTCATCGCGCTGAAGGACGCCATCGAGTCGGACGCCCGCATGGACGCCAAGGAGAAGAAGACCTGGATCGATCTGCTGGTGACCACCCGCAAGGACTTCTACAACCGCTGGGTCAAGGAGGACGTGCACAAGGCGCTGTTCGTCTCCTTCGAGCAGGAAGCCCAGGACCTGCTGGAGAAGTACCTGGACGAGGTGGAAGCGGTGCTGGACAGCCGCAAGGTCCAGGACCCCATCACCGGCGAGGAGCGCGAGGCCGACGAGCGCTTCCTGCGCGGCGTGGAGGAGAAGATCAGCATCTCCGACGCCGGCAAGCACTCCTTCCGTCAGGAGGTGGTGCGCAAGGCCATGGGCGCTTACAAGCGCGGCGAGAAATTCACCCTGGGCAGCCACGCCCGGCTGCGCGAGGCGGTGGAGCAGTATCTGTTCCAGGAGCGCCGGGACGTGCTGCGGCTGGTGACCTCCAGCGCCCGGCCCGACGACGAGACGCAGAAGAAGGTCTCGGCCGTCGAGGACCGACTGGTCAGCGACTACGGGTATGACGCACACAGCGCCCGCGAGGCCCTGAACTACGTCACGACCCTGCTCTCCCAGGAATGACCGGCCGGCCCCGGGCGTTTCCCCGGGGGCCGGTTTCAACGGAGGCAGTATGCGCGACGACGACCGAGAACCTGTATCCCGCATGGCAGTCCAGCACCGCTGGTACGACCTGTTCTCCCGGGGCGCCAGGGACTGGCTGCGCCACAACCAGAAGGTGCGCGAGGCGGTGCGGGAACACCTTCCCGACATGGCCACCGGCTCGGACATTCTCAGCCGGCCCGGCGATCGCACCGTGCAGGTCCCGGTGCGGTTCATGGAGCACTACCGCTTCCGCCTGCGGGACCCCCACGAGAACGACGGTGTTGGCCAGGGCAGCGGCGAGCCCGGGGACATCTACCGCACCGGTGGTCAGCCCAAGCGGGGCAAGGGCAGCGGTGAGGGCGGCAGTGGCGAAGGGGAGATGCAGTTCGTGCTGGAGTTCCAGGTGGACGACATCGTCGACTGGATCTGGCAGGAGCTGGAGCTCCCGGATCTCAAGCCCAAGGCCGCCGACGCCCTGCAGGATGACGAACTCACCCCGGAAGGCTGGGACCGGCGCGGCCCCCGGGCTCGGCTGGATCGCCGTCGCACCGTCAAGGAAGCGGTGAAACGGCGGGCAGTCCAGAAGAACCCGGTGCCATTCACCGACGACGACTTGCGCTATCGTCAGCTCTCCCGGCGCCGGCGGCCAGCCATGAACGCGGTGGTGGCGTTCATCCTGGACGTCTCCGCCAGCATGGACGCCAACCGGCGCAAGCTGGCCAAGGCCTTCTTCTTCTGGGCCAGTCAGGGCCTGCGGCGCCAGTACGGCAACATCGAGACGGTGTTCGTGGCCCACACCAATGAAGCGTGGGAGTTCACCGAAGAGGAGTTCTTCCAGATCAGTGCCACCGGCGGCACCGTGGCTTCCAGCGGCTTCCGCAAGGTCCAGGAGATCTTCACGGAGCGCTACGAGCCCAGCCATTACAACCAGTACGTTTTCTACGCCTCCGACGGCGACAACTTTGCTGACGACCGGGACGCCGCCGAGGCCCTGGCCGTGGAGCTCGGCCACCAGGTGAACTTCATGGGCTTCGTGGAGACGCCGCAGAACCGCTTCGAGGCGTCCCGCTCCGAGACCGGACGGCTGTTCAAGTCTCTGGAGGCGCGCAATTTCCCGGTGAGCAGCTACACGGTGCACGGCGACGAGGACATCTGGGAGGCCATTCGCGCCTTCTTCCGCCGCCAGGCCACCGCGGAATCGGACTGACTGACCGGATCAACGCTGGAGGTGACCGTGGAACATGTGCACGGACCGGAGATGAGTAACGAACAGCTGGCCGACTATGCGCCGCGCATCGAGGGATTGGCGCGGGATCACGGGCTGAGTTTCTACCCGGTGGACTTCGAGCTGGTGCCCAGCCAGTTCATGATGGAGGTGGCCGTCTACGGGCTGCCGGTGCGCATGCCCCACTGGTCCTTCGGCGTGCGCTACATCTACCAGTACGTACA
>SKYZ01000276.1 GCA_007127625.1 Aquisalimonas sp.
CGGTCGCTGAGTTCCACCTCCAGGATCTTCGCCTCCAGCACCACCTGCCGGCCGAGGTTGGTCTGCACCCCGCCAAGGAACTCCTCCACCTGGCGCAGTGTGCCGGGCATGGCCCGAACCACGATGGTGCCCGCCTGCGGGCTCATCACCACACGGCTATCGTCCTCGTCACCGACAATGGTCTCCAGGGCCGCCCGCAGCTCGCCCCAGACGTCGGACGAGACATCTGTCTCGATGCGGCTGCCCGACAGGGCCCGCCCACCGTTGTCGCCGTTGGAGTCCGTGAGCGCCCCGGAGCTCACGCGGGTGTCCGATTGACCACGGCGGTCCACGTTCAGGTACTCCACCTGGAAAATCCGCGTCTGCGCCTGCTGTGGCAGCACCAGGAAACCGGCGTCCGTCTCCCGGTATTCGTAGCCGTAGACCTCCCGCACCGCCTGCATGACCTGCGGGACGGTCACGTCCTTGAGGCTCAGGGAGATGGTCCCGTCCACCTCCGGATGCACCACCATGTTGTGGGGGGTGTCCTCAACCAGCCCCATGAAGAAGTCCCGCGCCGGGAGCTGGCTCACGGACAGGTCGAAGCGCTCCTCGGTCTCGCCCGTTTCCAGGAGGGGTTCCGGGTCCGGTTCCAGTGCTGCACCCACGGCATCGGGAAACTCATCGGCCGCTTCCTCCGACTCCGCTTCGTCGGGGGTGGAAGCCAGCGCCTCGTCAATGGTCTCATCCATCTCGCGCCCGCGGTCACGGTCCGCCTCGGGACTTGCCGCACATCCGGCGAGCAGCAGTAAAAGGATAACGACCACCGCGGTGGCAAATGGACGTGTCGCTGTCATGCTCACTGGTTTTGATTCCTTTTGATGTCAGCACCCTGCACCGGCACATGCACCAGCGCGCCGGCCCGGCGGAAGATCACGGCATGCCGCTCGATGCGCTCCACGCGACCGAAATCCAGTTCGTCCCCTTCGCGGATGTAGGCATCACCGACAAAGGCGATGCGGCGATCGCCGGAGCGCAGTATCGCGCGAACGGACGGTGGCTCGAGGGCAGCGGGTTCGTTCACGGCCTCCGGGGCCTGCGCTTCGCGGGGCGGGGCGGTGGGGTCGTGCCCGGCAAAGACCACCGCGGCGAGCAGAAGCAGCACACCGCCGGCCAGGGCCGAGCAACCACGACAGGATCTGCGCTCAAAGGCCAAGCGTAGGCTCCTCCAGACTCAGGGTGTGAACGTCCAGGCGTACCCGTGCCCTGGGGTGCGACACCACCTGGTAGTCCACTCGCTCCCAGATCAGTTCGCGGGAATCCGCATCCAGACGCTCCAGGTAATCACGGGTGGCCGAATAACTCCCCTCGAACACCACGGTGACACCGTGGCGATAGACCCTCAGGTCATCTTCATCGAATACCGCCTCGGCCGGACGGGTCTGCAGATACTCGAGTTCCAGCCCCTCCTGTTCGGCAAGCATGCGGCGCAACACGGCAACCATGCGGGAGGGGGACACCAGGCGCTGCATCTGCTCGTCCAGCTCCGCTTCAAGCTCAGCCAGGGTCTCCCGTGCTTCATCCAGGCGCTCACGCCAGGGTGCATCCGGATCATCGTCCTGCCGGGCAATCAGGTCCGTACGCTGTTCGGCGATTTCGGCCAGCGCATTCTCGTGCTCGGCGATGCGGGCCTGCGCACGCTCGCCCCGCTGTTCCAGAGGAACCAGCACGGCGTAGTTCCAGACCAGTACCACGATCACCAACAGCGCCAGCAGCAGCAACACCTGCTCACGGCGCTGTCGCTGACGGTACCAGGTGCTGAGCTGGCGCAGGGTCTCAGTCATGCCCGCCCCCCTGGCCACGCAGCACGAAGCGCAGCGGGCGATCGTTCGCCTCCGGCCGTGTCAGCTCCAGACCGGCGAACGATCGGCCGATAAACTCGGGCTCACGCCCCAGGTGATCGACGAACTCCGGTACCGCCGCGGCCCGCGTGGCCCCCCCTTCAAGGCGCAGGCCTCCGGCGGCATCGGCACGAATACGCTCCAGCCACACATCGTCGGCAGCTTCCCGGCCCAGGCCCTGGAACACGGGCGTAAAGCCAGTACGCCAGGGGGCATCGTCGGTGGCCACCACACGATCCCCGAGCCGTCGGCGGGCCGCAATTTCATCCTCCAGTGACTCCACCTGGCGCCGCAGCGCCGGGTCAGGATCCTCGGGTGGTGCCTCTGCGCGCAGCGTCTCCACCGCCTCGCGTTCCTGCGCAACCTGTTCGGCCAGGCGCCCGGCACGACGCTCGCTATCGGTAACCTGCTGCCAGTACCACCCGGTGAACAGCGCCAGGGCCAGGACAAGCCCGCCCATCCAGAGCGGCAGTGCCGCCGGACTCAGCCAGTCCCGGTGGCGCCTGACGGGCTGATACAGATTGACTTCCTGCCTCATGCCCGCCCCCTGGCACGAAGACGCAGGGCGGCGCCGATTGCCAGCGCCGCGCGCTGCTGCTGCCCACTTGAGAGGCTGTCGGGAGTCTCCAGCCAGTGCTCCAGCTCCAGCATCTCCACGGACGCACCCAGATGAGCATTCAGACCGCCCACCACCGCCGACTCGTCGAATTCCGTCAATGGCAACAGCAGCACCCGCGACGGTGGTGCGCCATAGAGCTGGCTGTCGTAGTAATCCAGGGAGCGCTGCACTTCCAGGGCCAGGCGCTCACTCACCTGGGACGTATCGGCACGCAGGTGAATGCCCCCGATTTCCAGGGACCGTGCCAGATACAGGGAGTCTTCGCGGCTGACCACCAGCAACCCCTCGTCGCTGTCGACGGCCAGCACCGCGATGCCGCCGCCCTGTTCCGGGCACAGGGCCGCGAGATTCCGCACCGCCATCTCGCGGATTTCCAGCGCGGCAAGGTGCAAGCCCGCCTGGTCAACCAGATCGGCGTACTCGTCCATGAGCCGGCGCCGGGCAACGATGCCATAGAGCATGCTCGCCACATCCCGCGTGGGGGGCGGCGGCACGAGGATGATATCCGTCACCGCCTGCTCCAGCGGCACATCCACCACATCCTTGAGACGCCAACGGACCGCCGTCTGCAGTTCTTCCCCGGGGACCGCCGGCGCCTCCAGTTGCTGCACCTGGTAGCTGCCGCGCGGCACCACGGCAACGCAGGGGCAACGCTGCAAGCCGTGATCGTGGACCGCCGCGCGCAGGGCAGCGGCCCAGCCATCCACGCCGGCATCGGCCGGTCGGTGTTCGGCCACTTCCAGGCTCCCGGAGGCGTTCAGCACCGCGACACCGACCCCTTGGTCGCCAAGGGCGACCCCCACCAGTCGATCCCGCCGCGAACGGCACCTTGGAAGCAGGGACGAGAGATCCAGAGCGTACCTCTTATCGGTTTCATTATGGGGCGCATATTGGCGTCGCGACTGTAGCCCACGAGTCACACCCGGACAAGGAACGGGTAGGCACAATGGCAAATCTGGTCTACCGTTGCCGGCTCGGGGCAGCCCTCAAGAGGGGAACGGCAGATGGACGAATCGCGGGCGGCACAGCACATGCTGGAGCGGGTGCTGCAGGAGACCTCGCCTCGCCACTACCTGATCATCGGGGACGCGCACCCTCTGGACCCGGAGCCCACCGTCGCCGACACCTCGCGGACAACCATCACCCGGCTGGGGCCGGAGCAGACCTTGGACGCCCTGCCTCGGCACGGCCGCCAGGATCTGGTGCTGGTGGGGGCCCTGGAGGCGTTTCCGCGGGCTGATGGCGAGATTCTCCTGTCCCGCCTTCGGGATCTCTACGCCCGCCGGGTTCTGGCACGATTGCGCCCCTCCCCCGAGTGGGAGCACCGGGACATGACCGCCTTCGGCTTCACCCGGCTGGCCCGACTGGGTGCCAATCACGGCCTTCTCTACGGCTTCGACATGGCCACCTACAAGACCACCCCGGACTGGCTCAACCCGCGCTTCTGGGCCAATCCCGAGCTCTGGGGCAAATATCGATGGTAGCGGGCGGGAGATTTCCCTGGATGCCCCAACTGAAATAACGCGTTGCGCTTAATTTATAGCGAAATATTCCTTTTATGTATAACCGCGCCTTGCTACGGTCGCTGCCAAGGTCAGGGCGGGCACGTCCAGCCGGAATCGACGCCCGCTTCCCTGGACCCGTCAGAGCAAACGCATGAGGGCTCGATGTACAGGTACGACACCTTCGATCAGACACTGGTCAACCAGCGCGTGGAGCAGTTCCGCGATCAGACCCGCCGCTATCTTGCCGGTGAGCTGACGGATGACGAGTTCCGGCCATTGCGCCTCATGAACGGGCTTTACATCCAGCGGCACGCGCCCATGCTGCGCGTGTCCATCCCCTACGGTCTGCTCAGCAGCCGGCAGCTGCGGATGCTGGCGCACATTGCGCGCACCTACGACCGCGGCTACGGGCACTTCACCACACGCCAGAATATCCAGTACAACTGGCCGGCGCTGGAGTCCGTCCCGGACATTCTGGCGGATCTGGCAAGTGTGGAGATGCACGCCATCCAGACCAGTGGCAACTGCATCCGCAACGTGACGTCGGACCACCTGGCCGGGGTGGCCGGCGATGAACTCATGGATCCCCGCCCATACTGCGAGCTCATTCGGCAGTGGGCCACCCTGCACCCGGAATTCTCGTATCTGCCGCGCAAGTTCAAGATTGCGGTGAGCGCGTCGGACTCCGACCGTGCGGCGATTCGTGTCCACGACATCGGCCTGCAGATCGTGACCAACGAAGCCGGGGAAACCGGCTTCCAGGTGTACGTGGGCGGCGGTCTCGGCCGCACGCCCTTCGTCGGTGAGTGCATCCGCGGGTTCCTCCCCGAGGAGCACCTGCTCTCCTACCTGGACGCCATCCTGCGGGTCTACAACCTCAACGGGCGCCGAGACAACATGCACAAGGCGCGCATCAAGATCCTGGTGCGGTCCATGGGGGCGGAAACCTTTGCCCGCCACGTGGAACGGGAGTGGCGGCACCTGCAGGGTGATCCGAAGCTGACCCTGGCACCGGACGATGTCGAGTACATGCGCGATTTCTTCCAGCCGCCGGACTACGACAGCGGCGCCGGCGAGGGAGACCTGCCGCGCCGGCTCGACGAAGACAGCGGTTTCGCCCGCTGGTACCGCCACAATACGGTGTCGCACCGTCAGCACGGCTATCGGGCGGTGTTCCTGTCACTGAAGGCGCCCGCCGTCGCGCCTGGGGACATGACCGATCAGCAGATGGATGCGGTGGCGGAGCTTTCCGAGCGCTACGGTTTCGGTGAAGTCCGCGTCACCCATACTCAGAACCTGGTGCTCGCCGACGTGCGCAAGGATTCGCTGTACGAGCTCTGGCAGGAGCTGCAGGCGCTGAATCTGGCGACACCCAACATCGGCACCATGACCGACATGATCTGCTGCCCCGGGCTGGACTTCTGCAGTCTGGCCAACGCGGGCTCCATCGATGTGGCCGAAGACATCAATCGCCGCTTCGACGACCTGGACTATCTCTACGACCTGGGCGACATCCGCCTGAACATGTCCGGTTGCATGAATGCCTGCGGGCACCACCATGTCGGGCACATCGGCATCCTGGGCGTCGACAAGAAGGGTCGGGAGTACTACCAGATCACCGTCGGCGGCTCGTCCTCCAACGACGCCGGGATGGGTGAGCGCATCGGCCCGGCAGTGGCCAAGGACCAGGTGGCCGACACGCTGGAGAGCATACTCAGGACCTTCGCCGAACACCGGGAGGGTGACGAGCCCCTGCTCGACACCTACCGCCGCATCGGCGTGAAACCGTTCAAGGAGGCGGCTTATGCGTAGGATCATCCGGGACGGTGCCATCGTCGAGGACGCCTGGCAGCACGTGGATGATGAGCAGACCCTGCCCGAGGGGGATGTCATCGTCAGCCACGCCCGCTGGCTCGCGGAGCGGGAGACACTGGCCGCTCATTCGGGGCGGGTCGGCGTCCGCATCGACGGCGATACACC
>SKYZ01000069.1 GCA_007127625.1 Aquisalimonas sp.
AGCCTCTACCGGGCGGGCTCAACGGCCCGCTGGGTCCCTCTCGCAATTTCATGGCCGCCTCCATGCCACCAATCCCAAGCGACCAGGCTTCGCCTGGCGCTCCTGAAGGTCCGCCCTACGCGAAGTGCTACGGCGGATTCGGCGGGATTGTCGTGCAGACGCTAGGCGCTCTCGCGGTCCCGGAGCATACCCTCGCGGACGATGAAGTCGACGACTTCGTCCAGGCCCTTGCCGGACTTGAGATTGGTGAACAGGAAGGGTTTGTCGCCGCGCATGCGGCGGCTGTCCCGGTCCATCACCTCCAGCGAGGCACCCACGCCCTCGGCCAGGTCGATCTTGTTGATCACCAGCAGGTCCGAACGGGTCACGCCCGGCCCGCCCTTGCGCGGGATCTTGTCGCCGGCGCAGACGTCGATGACGTAGATGGTGAGATCCGAGAGTTCCGGGCTGAAGGTGGCCGAGAGGTTGTCGCCACCGCTCTCGACGAAAACCACGTCCAGTCCGGGGAAGCGGGCGTTGAGGTCCGCCACCGCCGAGAGGTTCATTGATGCGTCCTCGCGGATGGCGGTGTGCGGGCACCCGCCGGTCTCGACGCCGACGATGCGCTCGGCCTCCAGTGCACCACGCCGGGTCAGGAACTCGGCGTCCTCGCGGGTGTAGATGTCGTTGGTAACCACGGCGATGTTGTAGTGCTCGCGCATGGCCTTGCACAGGGATTCCAGCAGCGCGGTCTTGCCGGAGCCGACTGGGCCGCCGATGCCGACGCGCAGGGCCTGTTGTGTGGTGGACATGGTGTGTTCCTCCGTTTGACCTGTCTGTGGGAGCGACGTCAGTCGCGATATTCATTCCAGAGCTCTGGAGTCCACGGCCTTTGCGACTGACGTCGCTCCCACGGGAAACCAGAATCAACTCCGGAACAGCCGGGAGTACTGGGTCTCGTGCAGGCTGGAGGCGATGGCCACGCCGGGCGCTGTGCCTCCAATCTCGTCGTCGTCCAGCTGCAGCCCCGTGGCGGCCGCCTCGCCAATGGGTGCCGCCAGTTCCAGCAGCAGCCGCTGCCCGGCCGTCTGCCCCAGGGGCACCAGCTTGATGGCCGCAGCCACCTGGTTCTCGCACCAGGCCCACAGGTACGCCTCGGCGCCCTCGGCCAGCGGGATGTCCCATCGCGCCAGGGCCAGGGCGTAGAGGGCCGCCCAACTGGTCTCGGTGGCACCGGCCCAGGATTCGGCCTCCGGAATGCCCAACTCATTCAATAGCCGCGCCAGGGCGCGACCCATGTGCCGGTCCTCCGCCACCAGTTCCGCTGTCTCCCGGCTGGCCCGTAGCCAGTGGCTGTAATGCACCACGCCGGTGCGGTCATCCCGGCGCCAGCAGTGGTGCAACCGCGCCAGCAAGGGGACATCCACCCGCCCCAGCGTGTGCCGGAGCTGGCCCCGCAACCAGTCGGCCAGGCCATCGGCGTCACGAACGCAGCCCGCCTCGATGGCATACTCCAGCCCGCCCGAGTAACTGTAGGCGCCCACCGGAAGGGTCGGGCTCATGAGCTGCCAGAGCCGCCGCCGTGCGAGACCGGGATCAGTGGTGGTGGTCATGGTGATGTCCGTGTCCGTGACCGCCGCCGTAGGCACCGGCTTCCGGCTCGAAGGGAGCCTGCTCGGCGAGTGGCTCCACACCCAGGCCGCGGACCATGTCGTCCAGCACGTGGTCGTGGCGGTAGCGGGCAAAGCCGTGCCCGATCTGCAGCGGCACGTGCCGATTGCCCAGGTGGTAGCTCACCCGCGCCAGCAGGGTGGCATCCGTGCAGTGCACGGTGCTCACCGACTCGTCGGCGGCCTCCACCCGCACGATCCGGCCACCCTCGGCGCGCAGACAGTCACCGTCGCGCAGGATCAGCCCCCGCTCCAGAAACACGCCCACTTCCGTGCCGTCGTCCAGCGCGGCACGGAAGCGGCTCTTCTGGCGGGTATCAAACGGGAGCCGGAGCACGCCGTCGCTCGGCGCAGCAGAAACCCGTTCCGTCAGTTGCAGCATATCGCGCTCCTCAGAACAGGAAGTAACGCTGCGCCAGGGGCAGCTCCGCCATGGGCTCGCAGGTAAGCAGCTCGCCGTCGGCGCGGACCTCATACGTCTCAGGGTCCACCTCCATGTGGGGCTGCCAGTTGTTGAGGATCAGATCCTTCTTCTTCACGCTGCGACAGCCCTTCACGGCCACCAGCCGCCGCTGCAGCCCGAGCTGCCCGCCGATGCCGGCATCCAGTGAAGCCTGGGAGACGAAGCTCACGGAGGTCTCCCGCATGGCGCGGCCATAGCTGCCGAACATGGGTCGGTAGTGCACCGGCTGTGGCGTGGGGATGGAGGCGTTTGGATCCCCCATGGGCGCGCTGGCAATGAAGCCGCCCTTGATGATCAGCGCCGGCTTGACCCCGAAGAAGACCGGGTTCCAGAGTACGATGTCGGCGAGCTTGCCCGGCTCCAGCGAACCCACCTCGTGGGCGATGCCGTGGGCCAGCGCCGGGTTGATGGTGTACTTGGCGATGTAGCGCCGGGCGCGGTAGTTGTCGTCGTCGCCGCTGTCCTGCTGCAGCGCGCCGCGCTGGACCTTCATCTTGTGCGCCGTCTGCCAGGTGCGGATAATGCTCTCGCCCACCCGGCCCATGGCCTGGGAGTCCGAGGCGATCACCGAGAACGCACCCAGATCGTGCAGGATATCCTCGGCGGCGATGGTCTCCCGCCGGATGCGGCTCTCGGCGAAGGCCACGTCCTCCGGGATGCGCGGGTCCAGGTGGTGGCACACCATGAGCATGTCCAGGTGCTCGTCGATGGTGTTGGTGGTGAAGGGCCGCGTCGGGTTGGTGCTGGACGGCAGCACGTTGGCGTTGCCGCAGACCTTGATGATGTCGGGCGCGTGACCGCCGCCGGCGCCTTCCGTGTGGTAGGTGTGGATGGTGCGGTCCTTGAACGCCGCTACGGTGTCCTCGACGAAACCGGACTCGTTCAGGGTGTCGGTGTGGATGCACACCTGCACGTCGAAGCGGTCGGCCACGGACAAGGCACAATCGATAGCCGCCGGCGTCGTGCCCCAGTCCTCGTGGAGCTTGAGCCCGAGGGCACCCGCCTCGATCTGCTCATCCAACGCCTCGGGAAGACTGCCGTTGCCCTTGCCCAGGAACCCGAGGTTCATGGGAAACGACTCAGCAGCCTGCAGCATGCGGTGGATATTCCAGGCCCCCGGCGTACAGGTAGTCGCGTTGGTGCCGGTGGCCGGCCCGGTGCCGCCCCCGATCATGGTGGTGATGCCGGAGGTGAGCGCCTCCTCGATCTGCTGCGGGCAGACGAAGTGGATATGGGCGTCGATGCCGCCGGCGGTGACGATCTTGCCCTCGGCGGCGATGGCCTCCGTGCCGGGGCCGACGACGATATCCACGTTGGGCTGGGTGTCCGGATTGCCGGCCTTGCCGATGGCGTGAATGCGGCCGTTCTTGATGCCGATGTCCGCCTTCACCACGCCCCAGTGATCCAGTATCAGGGCATTGGTGATGACCGTGTCCACCACGTCCCTGCCGGTGCGCTGGCTCTGGCCCATACCGTCGCGGATGACTTTGCCGCCACCGAACTTCACCTCGTCGCCGTAGACGGTGTGGTCGCGCTCGACGCGAATGAGCAGCTCGGTATCGCCCAGGCACACCCGGTCGCCGGTGGTGGGGCCGAACATGTCGGCGTAGGCGGTGCGGGAGATGGTATTGCTCATGCCTTGCCCTCCGTCAGCGATCCCATGACGCGACCCTTGAAGCCGTAGACGATCCGGTCACCGGCGTAGCTCACCAGTTGCACTGTGCGCTCCTGGCCGGGCTCGAAGCGCACGGCGGTGCCGGCGGGAATGTCCAGCCGAAAGCCGCGGGCTGCCTCACGGTCGAAGGTCAGCGCGTCGTTGACCTCATGGAAGTGATAGTGCGAGCCCACCTGCACGGGCCGATCGCCGGTATTGGTGACGGTCACCGAGGTGGTGTCGCGCCCCTCGTTCAGTGTGATGTCACCGTCTGCGGGCAGAATCTCTCCGGGAATCATGGCGGCCTCCTCAGCGGATGGGTTCATGGACGGTGACGAGCTTCACGCCGTCCGGGAAGGTGACTTCCACCTGGACGTCCGGAATCATCTCCGGCACCCCGTCCATGACGTCCTCGCGGGTCAGCACCTCGCCGCCCAGGCTCATGAGGTCGGCAACGCTCTTGCCTTCCCGGGCGCCCTCCATGATGGCGGCGGAGATCATGGCCTTGGCCTCGGGGTAGTTCAGCTTCAAACCCTTGGCCTGGCGCCGCTCGGCGAGCAGCGCGGCGGTGAACAGCAGCAGCTTGTCTTTCTCTCGTGGCGTGAGTTCCATTGGACTCCTCCGGAGTGATTCAGGTCTTCCAGATGCGGGGTGACACGGGCGTTCGCCCCATGACGGGTTCGCGCAGGCACGCCCAGGCCTGTTCCAGGACACGGCGGATCGCCTCGGCACCAGGCCCAAGGCAGCGCAGCAGCAACACGTCACCGATGCGGGTCACCCCGAGATGCAGCCCCGGCGGCACGGTGACCGCCTCGCGCAGCGTGGCCTCGAGCCCCTCCGACGCCGGGGTCACCACCAGGGCACCCAGGGCCGGGTGGCCGCCGAGACCCCAGGGTCGTGTCAGGAGCGGATCGCCGTGGACGAGGTTGAGGCGTTCATGGAGGACGCAGGTGCCCTCGCGCTCGATCACCAGATCCTGCAGGCAGTCGCCCTGCTCGAAGTGATCGCCGCTGCCCGGGCGGCCCAGGCAGAGGATGTCCCAGGTACACAGGCGTGCGTCGGCACCGAGCCGGAAGCGATTATGCAGCGCGGTCCTGGAGCGGCCATGGAGGATGGTCTCCACGGGCAGGAACTCCAGCGCTGCACCGGTTGCGACATCGAACGTCTGCGCCTGATAGGCCACGGGCCCGGCGCTGCGGTAGAACTTGGCCGCGGCGGGGGTGGTCAGCAGCGCACTGGCCCCCTCATCCACGGTGACATCCAGGCACAGGCGGTCGCCACCAACCACGCCGCCCGGCGGGTGGATGATGTAGCTGTGGCAGACGTCACCCTCCGGGTGAAAACTGCGCTGGACCAGCAACGGACCCTGGTGCCTGCGGCGGGCCAGCACGGTGCGGCGCCCCCTGAACTGGTACCCCAGTTGCAGATGGCCGAGCCAGCCGGCAGCCATGTCGGATGCGGCCGCGTCCATCGTCTGCGCCGGGACGGCAACCACGTTTACACCGCCACGAGCAGGTAGACAGCGGAAGCCACCAGCACGCCGCCGGTCAGTCTCTCCGCCGGCCGCAGCAGGCCGCCGCGGGCCGCGGCGGCTGCAAGGGCGGCTCCGGCGCTCATGAGGAGCACCGTCGCCAGGGCGAACCCGCTCATGAAGGCAGCCGCGGACAGACCAGCGGCCGTTTCCGCCCCGTGGGCGTGGCCGTGGAACACCGCGAACACCCCGGCCAGCCCGGATGCTGCGAGCAACGGCAGGCGACGGGCACCGAAAACCAGGACACCGGTGATTGCCAGAGACGCAAGGATGCCGAACTCCACCGCCGGCAGGGCCCCCTGGGCTAGCCCGACTCCGAAACCGGCCAGAACGGCAACCAGGAAGGACACTGCGACAATGGCAGCCTGGCGCAGACTGGAGTGCCGGGCGGCCCAGAAACCGATACCGGTCATGGCAAGCAGATGGTCCAGCCCCAGGAGGGGATGCACGAATCCGGCGCCGAAACCGCCATGTCCGTGGCCGGGATGGGCGAGCGCGGCGGCTGGCAACCCCAGCAGCAGTAGAGCGAGCGTTAGTTGACGCATGATGAACTCCTGTTGCCGAATCACGAGAATCAGGTGTGTGAAGCCATCCGGCGAGCCCGAACGGCGCAAACCTGCCCGGTGATGGTGCAGAAGGTATGCCAGGAAGGAAAAAG
>SKYZ01000055.1 GCA_007127625.1 Aquisalimonas sp.
CGCGTGCGCATGAGGCCATCCTGCAGTTCGGTGTTCACCCGCGACTGCTGCAACAGCAGGGTTTCCGATTCCCGGGCCAGGTTGTCCAGCATGGATTCGATGCTGGAGAGGTCATTGACCGACTCGCCCAGGCTTCGGGAGAGCTCCTGCATGCGGGAGAACCGGTCCAGCTCGAGGGGGTCGAAGTCTTCGTCATCCTCGGCGATGTCGTCGGGGCTGGCCGGCTCCGCCACGTCACTCTCACGGTCGTAGCGGTAGAGAATCTGCGCCTCGGTTTCGATCTCCAGGGTGCGGAGCTGATCGCGCAGGCGCTGGACGGTCTGGTTCATTTCCGTGAGGTTGAACCGGAAGGCCCCCACCTGCTGGTCCAGGCGTGCCCGGTAGATGCTGACCTCGCCGGCATAGTTGACGAGGTTGTCCAGCAGGTCGGCACGCACGCGGATCTGGTCACCCCCGGTCCGCGCGGCGTCGCCGTGGGCCGCGGGTGCCTGGGTGTCGGCAGCCGCAGGGGGCGACTCCGCCGGCGCAGCAGCATCGGTATCCGTTGCGGTCTCCCCGGCCGACGGCTGCGGCACAGACGCCGATGCCGTCTCCGGGCTCTCCCACTGCTGCAGCTCCTGGAGCAGATCGTCGGCAACGGGCAGGGGTTCACCCTGCTCGGCACGCTGGCGCATGAGATGCAACCGGTCGTGGCTGCGTTCCAGGAGATCCAGCAGTTGCCCGTCGGGCTGGATGGCGCGTTCGCGCACCCGCACCAGCAGCGTCTCGAGGGTATGACTGAGGTCGGCTACCGGCGTGTACCCGGCCATGCGAGCACCACCCTTGAGGGTGTGCAGGGCGCGCTCGAGTTCCTGCACCCGGGAGTTGTCGCCGGGGTCGTCGGCCCAGGCCTGGAGGGCGCCCTCGATGACCTGCAGGATCTCGGCGGCCTCTTCCACGAACACGTCCATCAGTTCGCGGTCGTCCTCGGTGTCGCCGAATCCGCCGTCGGTTGCCGACGCGGCACTGTCAGCGGCCGAGGTGCCACGGGCAGCCTCGATCTGCCCGATGGCAGCCGTGGCATCCCCGCTGCTGCCGTGCTCCCGTGTCGCCGCCACCATTGCAATGAGACGGTCGTAGCCGGCGCGCAAGGCCGTGAAGAACTCGTCGTCGGCGGCAATACGCCCCTGCTCGACGTCATTCACCAAGTTCTCGAGACTGTGACAGAGGCTGCCGATCTGCTCGAACCGGGCCAGCCGGGCACCACCCTTGAGGGTATGCAGCGAGCGCTGCAGTTCGGCGAGTGCCCCTTCGTTTTCAGGGTCGTCCTCCCAACGCTCCAGGGTGTCGTCGAGGAAGGCGAGAATGTCATCGGCCTCCTCCAGGAACAGGTTCACCAGATCCTGGTCCATCTCGTCGTCGGCGGCCGAACCCTCGCCTGCGCCCGGCTGGTCCGGGGTGGCGTCGGTTGTCTCGGCCTGATCCTGCACCGTATCGGAGGACGCCTCCGCGGTCACCGCGGGCGTCTCCTCCGGGGCATCAGGCTCGGGTCCGGTATCCCCGGCCTCGGCGTCATCGACCTCCGGCTCTTCAACGGTCACCGACAGTGCCACGAGCTCCTCGCGCAGCGGGGTGGCATCCGGGAGCGCCCGGCCCTCGCCGAGGGCCTCGACCATGGATTCCAGAACCTCCGCACCGCGCTCCAGGGCATCGAGGTCCCGTTCGCTCATGGGTTGATCGGCGTCCCGACGCTGGGCGGCAAGAAGCTCCAGCTCCCTGGCCAGGGTGGCAACCGGATCCACGTCCGCCATGCGCGCACTGCCACTCAGGGTATGCAGGCTGCGCTGGACCTCCTCGGTGACCTGGCCATCGTCCTTTCGACGGCATGCCGCGAGGAAGTCACGCACCACGCTTAGGTGGTCTTCCGTCTCGTTACTGAAAATCTCGTAGAGGGTGGCATCCATGGCCGGGCGCGCGGTGGAGGCCTCTTCGGCATCCACCGGGGCAGCCTCACCCATGGATTCCGGTGGCTCACCAGTGGGCAGTTCATCGCCGGTCGCGGGCTCCTGCTCCGGTTCGGGGGCCCGGCGTGCTTCCCCGTCCCGGTCCGGCTCCCCCGTGGATGCGGCCTCGTCCGTTCCGGCGGCATCGCTGGCGGGCGGCCCTTCCGCCGTCGCCGAGGGCGGTGTCTCGTCGGGGTCAACGCCCTCGGCGAGTCCGGCGTCCGTGTCGCTGCCGGCGGGATCGTCATCGACCACCTCCGCCGCCTCGCCCCGGGGCGAGCTATCGGTATCGGTTTCCCCGGACGGTGAAGCCTCCGGCGGTGGCTCCGGTGCGGGGGCGCCATCGGCCAGACGTGTGGCCTCACGCATCAGCGCGCGGATATCCGCCTGGGGCGGTCCGCCACCCTGAAGCTCACTGACCAGTTCCGGAATGGCCGCGAGGGTATTGTCCAGCAACGCAAGAACGTCCACGCCGGGGTCGACATGGCCGTCAATGATGCGGTTCAGGAGGCGCTCCACAGACCAAGCAAGCTCACCCAGCAGCAACGCGCCCGCCAGGCGACCACTGCCCTTGAGGGTGTGGAACATGCGGCGCACCGTGATGAGATCATCATGGCGCTCCGGATCGGCGCGCCACCGCGGCATGGCCTCGTGGATGGTCTCGAGGCATTCGTCCGCCTCTTCCAGGAAGATTTCCAGAATCTCGTCATCGAGTTCATCGGCGGCCACCGCCACATCCATGTTCACGCCGCCACTGGAGCCGGTGCGGGAAGCCGGTGCAGGTTCCGCCGGGCTGCCGGCATCCGGCACCTGCCCGGCATCCGTGGCGGCCGCCCCGTCTTCCTCGACGGTGTCCGCGGGCGGCTCGGTGGCCGTCTCGGCGGCCTCGTCGCCGGCCGCGGCTGCAGCATCCTCGCCCAGGTCTTCGGCCGCGTCCGCGGGGGCCACATCGAGGTCCTCGTCGGGCTCCAGGGCGAGGGCATCGTCGTCGCCGGGCAGTTCGACGCTGCCGGGGTCGGCTTCACCGTCGGTGTCGGCATCCGGTTCAGCGTTGGCGCTCGGGGTGTAGCCCAGTGTCCGCACGCTGTTCTCGGCAACATCCAGGATGCTGGCACGACCGGAGCGGTTCTCCAGCACGGCCTCGAGGTAGTACTCGAGACCGGTAATGGCATCGGCGAGTGCATCCATACGCTGCTCGGAGGGCAGTTCGTCGGCCCCCATGATCTCCTCGCGGATGCACTGGCCCGCCGCGTCGAGCAGCAGACCGGCATGCTGCAGATCGAGCATCTCCAGGGCGCCCTGCAGACGCCTCAGCAGCGGGTCCATGCCGGCGAGGGGATCCTCACTGCGGCCTTCCATGAGACCGACCAGCGCATCCTTGATGCCGCCGACGTCGGACACGGCCTCGCGGATGGCGGTGTGGTAGACGGCGCGGTACTCGAGATCAAACAGGTCGCTGTCCTGCAGGGCAACGGACTCGTCACCGACTTCCATGCTGCCCTGCTGGGAGGTGACGCTCTCCTCGCCCTCGGTGAGCCCTTGCAGTGCGGATTCCACGTACAGCAGTGCGCGGGCGAACTCCATGAGTTCCTGCTCGTCGGCACTGTCACCGTTGGCCATGCGCTCGACCACGGGCACCTGCTCGCGCACGACCCGCCGCGGGATACCCAGACCCAGCATGCCCAGGGTATCGGCGACACGCCGCAGGGTGTCGGCCACGCCACTGAGGCGCTCGGGCTCGCCCTGATCGCTGCGCACGTAGAGATCCAGGGCGTCCTTGATGGTGGTGAGGTCCTCGCGCAGGGCGTCGGACACGCTCTGGAGAATATCGGAACCCGGACGGTAGCCGCCGGTTTCCTGGTTGTTGGCCACGTCCTGGGAATCGGGGAGCAGTCAGTCCAGGGCAAACCGTTCCTGTATCGCGAGCACGCGCTCGCCGCTGTCGCCGGAGCGGGCGACGTAGTAGAGCATGTTCTTGAGCAGATCGTCGGGCGGCGTCTCCGCCAGCTGCTCCTCGCCATGGTCGATGATGCGTTTGAGCTGCCGGTCCACCTGGCCCAGGACGCCCTTCACCGCCGTGGTGGTTTCCAGTTCACCACTGCGCAGGCCGTCGACGACACCGGCCGCGATCCAGAACAGGTCGCCGGTACGGTCATCACCCGCGGCGGCATCGAGCTCGTCGAGGATGGCCTGCATGCGCTGCAGACTGGCGGGCACGGACTGCCCACGCAGAAACGCCAGCAGCGCGCGCTGGAAACGGTGCCGGTGCTGGCGCGCCAGACCGGCGATGGAAGCGCCTTCGTCACGCGCACGCCGGGGCTGTTCGGCACTGGTGGCGAGGTCCGGCGCGAACAGCATGCTCTCCGTCAGCAACGGGGCGCCGCGTGCGGCCCGCAGGTCGTTGAGCAGGGGCAACACCAGCACGCTGCTGTCGCGGTCGCCCTTCTGAATGCGCTCCAGGTAGTCGGACACGGAGAGAATCCCCCGCATCAGGGTCTCTTCACCTTCCCTGGGCTGCGCCAGATCACCGTTGACCAGCCCCTCCAGGACCTGCTCCATCTCTTCCACCAGCATGGAGAGGGCATAGAGCTCCAGCATCTGCAGGGTGCCGTAGACCTGGTGCAGATAGGTCATGCAGAACCGCAACTGCGTGCGGTCGCTGGAATCCTCGGAGTACTCCTCCAGGGCCTGAGCGGCCTGCTGCAGGGTTTCGTCCAGCTCGTTGCGGACCCAACCGAGCGTACTGGCGTTGTTCTGGCGCTCACTGGTCATGGGCTACACCCGCCTACTCGTTCACCGGCCGGCGGAATGCCAGCACATCGCCGGAGTTCCGCACGCGCTCAAGCCCGGTCGGGCGGCGGCGGACGAATTCTCCGGCCCCAAGAATCAGAATCGCCCCTGGTTGCAGGTGGCGGGCCAGGCCATCGACGATGGCGCGGCGGCGTTCGTGATCGAAATAGATCAGCAGGTTCTGGCAGTAGATGACATCCATCTGCAGGCTGCTGGTCCGCGCGGCATCCAGCACGTTCATCTGCGCGAACCCAACGCGACGGCGCAGCGGAGCGACAATGCGGAAACGCTCCCGCTCCGGGAGGATTCCGCAGTACCGGTTACGCTTGTCCTCGGGGATATCCGCCATGCGACGCAGCGGGTAGGTCCCCTGCCGTCCCACACCGAGGGCGTGCATGCTGATGTCGGTGCCGGTGACGCCGTAGTGGGGCGTCGCCGGATGATCGCCGACGGCGTCCGCCACGGTCATGGCCAGGGTGTAGACCTCCTCGCCGGTGGAACAGCCCACGCTCCAGATGTTGAGCTCCTGCCGGTTCGCGGCGAGCAGCTCCGGCAATACCTGATCGGCCAGGAAGGTCAGGGCCCGCGGATCCCGGAAGAAGCGGGTCTCGTGGACGGTAAGCCGATCCACCAGCGCCGCCCATTCCAGGTTCCCGGCAACGCCGGAGACCAGGTACTGGTAGTAGGCATCGAAATCCCGGAAGCCCACCTCGCGCATGCGCAGGCCCACGCTGGTCACCAGGAAGGACTTGCGCTCCCCCGGCATCGCCATGCCGGTGCGCCGCTCCAGCAGCTCCGCCCAGCGGGCGAACTGCCGGTCGTCCATGTCCGGCAGGGCGTTGAGCCCCTCCCAGGCGCCGACAATTTGATCGTTGGCCGCGGCCATGGGCAGCCTCCGCTAGCCCTGCCGCGATTCGGGCAGCTTGAAACCGGCCACCGATTCGCGGAGCTCATTGGCGAGATCCGCCAGGTTACCGATGGAGGTCGCCGTCTCGTTGGTACCGGCGGAGGTCTGCGAGGTGATCTCCTGGATGACGTTCATGGTGTCGGAGATGTTCGCCGCCGCCTCGGCCTGCTGACGCGCCGCCTCGGAGATTCTCTGGATGAGACCCGCGAGCTGCTGGGACGTCGACTCGATCTCGCGGAGTGCCTCGCCGGCCTCCTCGGCCTGGTGGGCCCCG
>SKYZ01000275.1 GCA_007127625.1 Aquisalimonas sp.
GAGCAGGGTGGTCTTGCCCATGCCGTTGCGCCCCATGAGGCAGTTGGCGCGGCCCTCCTGCACGTCCAGATCGACGTTCCGCAGGATGTGACTGCCGCCGTAGTACTGGTTCAGGCCTTCGATGCGGAGCATCATGGTTCTCCTGTCTGATATCCCGCCGGTAGGAGCGGCGCAAGCCGCGACCATGACCAAACGCTCTGGAAGGTCGCGGCTCGCGCCGCTCGTACAGGGGTTGCTAGTCCTCTTCCCCCAGGTACACCTGGCGCACTTGCGGATTGTTCTGCACCTGATCCATGGTGCCCTCGGCCAGCACGCTGCCCTGGTGCAGCACGGTGACCTGGCGGGCGATGGAGCGGACAAAGTCCATGTCGTGCTCCACCACCACCACGGAGTGCTTGCCGGCCAGGCTGGTGAGCAGCTCGGCGGTGGCCTCGGTCTCCTGGCCGGACATTCCGGCCACCGGCTCGTCCACCAGCAGCAATCGCGGGTTCTGCATGAGCAGGGAACCGATCTCCAGCCACTGTTTCTGGCCGTGGGAGAGCAGCCCGGCGAGCATGTCGCGGCGATCGGTGAGGCCGATGAGTTCCAGTACCTCGTCGATGCGGTCCTGCTGTTCCCCGCTGAGGCGCCAGGTGATGCTGGTGAGAATGCCGCGATCGGCGTGCATGGCCAGCTCCAGGTTCTCGAACACG
This sequence comes from Aquisalimonas sp., assembly GCA_007127625.1. Taxonomy (GTDB): domain Bacteria; phylum Pseudomonadota; class Gammaproteobacteria; order Nitrococcales; family Aquisalimonadaceae; genus Aquisalimonas. The sequence continues at coordinate 693 of SKYZ01000275.1, forward strand.
GTGTGGTTCTCGTACACCGTGGGTTTCTGGAACTTGCGGCCAATGCCGCGCTGGGCCACCTCGTGCTCCTTGAGGCGCAGCAGGTCGATACGGCTGCCAAACCAGGCCGACCCCTCATCCGGGCGGGTCTTGCCGGTAATGACATCCATGAGGGTGGTCTTGCCGGCACCATTGGGACCAATAATGCAGCGCAGTTCACCGTCGCCAATGTAGAGGGTCAGGTCGTCCAGCGCCTTGAAGCCGTCGAAGGACTTGCTGATCCCTTCCAGATACAGGGCCACGCCATGGCTCATGTCCACGGTGTCGTCCTTCGGCGGCCGGTTGACGATGTCGAACACCTGATCCCGGCGCATGACTTCCCGGAACTCGTCCAGGGACTTGCTCAGGGCATTCATGATTCCCCCTCCCTGCGGCGGCGCAGCATGCTCACGATCCCCACCACGCCCTTGGGCAGGAACAGGGTGACGCCGATGAACATGGCACCCAGGATGTACAGCCAGAGATCCGGGTAGGCGCTGGTGGCCCAGGTCTTGACCACGTTGACGATGCCGGCGCCGGCGATGGCACCCACCAGCGTGCCGCGACCGCCCAGGGCCACCCAGATCGCCATTTCGATGGACGCCGGTGGTGCCATTTCGGACGGGTTGATCACCCCGGTCTGCGGTACATACAGGGCGCCTGCCACACCACAGAGCACCGCCGAAACCACCCAGACGAAGAGCTTGTAGCGCAGCGGGTCATAGCCGGTGAACCGCAGGCGGGTCTCGGCGTCCCGAATGGCCGTCATCACCCGGCCCAGCTTGGAGGTGACAATCCAGCGGCACAGGAGGTAGGCGATGATCAGTGTCGCCGCGCTGGCCCAGAACAGGCTCATGCGCGAACCCGGGGTGCCCAGTTCGAAGCCCAGCAGGGTATCGAAGTTGGTCAAGCCGGTATCACCGCCGAAACCCGTTTCCGTGCGGAAGAACAGGTGCATGCCACCGAAGGTCAGCGCCTGGGTGATGATGGCGAAATAGACGCCCCGTACTCGCGAACGGAAGGCGAGGAACCCGAAGATGAACGCCAGCACCCCGGGCACCAGGGCGATCATCACCAGGGTGAACAGGAACGAATCGAAGCCCGCCCAGTACCAGGGCCACTCGGTGTAATCCAGCCACTGCAGGAAGTTGGGCAAACGGCCGTCGTCATGGGCAACGCGTGTGAGATGCGCCCCCATGACGTAGCCGCCCATGGCGAAGAACACGCCGTGGCCCAGAGACAGAATTCCCGTGTACCCCCAGATCAGATCCAGGGCCAGGGCCACCAGGGCCAGACACAGGAACCGGCCCGCCAGGGTCACCATCCAGCCCGGCATGTACAGGGGATGATCCGGCGGCACCACCAGATTCAGCACCGGCACCACGATCAGGGCCAGGACCGCCAGGGCGACCAGGATCATCCAGGCCGTGCGGGTGTGCAGTCGGCCGACTCGGGACAGCGCAGATTGCGGCTGCATGATCGGTCTCCTCAATCGTCAGCAGACCGCCCCTTGAGGGCAAAAATGCCCTGGGGCCGCCATTGGATGAACAGGATGATGGCTGCGAACACGAGGATGGTCGCCAGGACCGCCCCCGTCGCCGGCTCGAGGAACTTGGTGGTGACGCCGATGCCCAGCGCACTGAACACCGGGCCGAGCAGATTGCCGACGCCACCGAGGACCACGACCATGAACGAGTCGACGATGTAGTTCTGACCCATCTCCGGGCCGACATTGACGATCTGCGACAGCGCCACGCCGCCGAGACCGGCCACCCCGGCGCCCACGGCAAAGGTCCACATGTCCACACGCTTCGCCGGGACGCCCAGGGCCGCAGCCATGTCGCGGTTCTGCATCACCGCGCGCACTTCCAGGCCCAGCCGCGTGCGGTTCATCAGGAACCACACCAGGGCCACCACGAAGATGGCGAACAGGATCACGCCCACGCGGCTGGTGGACAGGGTGACCCCCTGCATGATCTGCACGCTGCCGGAAAACCACGGCGGGCTGGAGACGGCCACGTTCTGGGCGCCGAACATCCAGCGTACGGTCTGGATGAGAATCAGGCTGATCCCCCAGGTGGCCAGCAGCGTCTCCAGCGGCCGGTTGTAGAGGAAGCGGATAACGCCGCGCTCCATGAGAATCCCCACCCCGGCGGTCACCACGAAGGCAAGGGGTACGGCGGCGATCAGGTAATACTGGAACCACTGGGGCGCGAACAGCGCGAAGAAGGTCTGCGTCATGAATGTGGTGTAGGCCCCGATCATCAACAGCTCGCCGTGGGCCATGTTGATCACGCCCATGAGCCCGAAAACGATGGCGAGCCCCATGGCGGCAAGCAGCAGCACACTGCCCATGGACATGCCGTAGACGAAATCCGAGGCGAAGCTGGCGAAGCGGGCACGGCGGTCGATGGCGTCCACGCCGGCTTGCGCGGCGTGGCGGATCTCCGCCACCGGTTCGACGGGCTCACCGTCCTCACCGATTTCGGTGAGTGCCGCCAGGTCTGAGCGTAGCCGGTTGGCACGCACCTCGGCGATGATCTGCACTGCTTCCAGGCGGCGGGCGTCGTCCTCGCTGTCCAGATCGAGCTGCGCCAGGGCGATATTCAGCAGCCGCTCGGTTTCGGCGCTGGTTTCCCGCTCCAGCGCCTCGAGGATGGAGTCACGCATCTCCGGGCGTGGGCGCTCCGCCAGCTCATCGGCGGCGGCGAGGCGCGCCACCGGATCATCCGAGAAGATCTGCAGCGCGCCGATGGTGGGGCGCAACGTCCGGCGGACCACGTTGGTCAGTCGCGGCTGGGAGAGATCCCCCGTTTGCAGATCGGAGCGCTCGCGCCCGGTGGTGGCTTCCCGCAGGGAACCGTCCCGCGCGTCCTTGATGATCAGAGTGCCGTCGTCGGTGTAGTACAGGCGGCGGTCCTGGAGCGCGAAGAGCGTCGGCAGGGCATCAGCGTCCTGCAACCCGGCGATGTCCTCCATGGCCGCCTGCAGCTCACGCCGATCGGCGGTGGCCAGGCGGCTCAGCACCTCGGCGGTCTCACCGTCGAGGTCACGCTCCTCCACGGCGGCCAGCTGCTCTTCCACCGCCTCGTCGTCGTCCTGATCCAGCTGCTCGACGCGCTCCTCGGCGCGATCAATGGCCGTGTCGGCCACGGCTCCCGCCATGGGGAGTCCTGCCAGGAGCAGCAGGAGCGGCGCCAGCCGACGCATCCACGGGGTCGTGTACATGACAATATCTCCCTCGGGGCTGCCCGTGCAGACAGCCGACATCGGGGTTCCAGTGAGCGGAGCCCGGGTCTGAGGCTCCGCAAGTGTGGACGGGGTGCCACGCACCTCCCTGTGCGCGGTCACGCTCAACACCGGGTGCTAGAACTGCAGGCCGTAGTTCGGCTCTTCGCAGTCCCCGCAGACCCACGGATAGCGCCAGTTGGCCTGCCGGTCCTCGTTCCCGTCGACGTACTCGCTCCAGGGCTCGGCGCGGACCACGTCATCGGTTTCCCAGACAGGGAAGAACTGGCCGTCCGGCTCGATCTCGCCGATGATCACCGGCTTGTGCAGGTGATGGTTCTCGTCATCCATGCACACCTCGAAACCGGAGGGGGAATCCACGCACTGGCCGTAGACGGCCTGGCGGACGGCGTCCACGTCGGTGGTACCGGCCTGCAGCACCGCCTGGGCCCAGATGCGGATGCCCATGTGGGTGGCTTCCATGGGATCGTTGGTGACACGATCGGAGCCGCCGGAGAGGTCGTTGTCCTCGACGTACTCGAACCAGCGTTCGGTGAAGCGCTCGTTCTCCGGCGTGTCGATGGACATGAAGTAGTTCCAGGCAGCCAGATGGCCGGCCAGCAGATCGGTGTCCATGCCCCGCAGTTCTTCCTCACCCACGGAGGTGGCGAGCACCGGGACGTCGATGGGGTCGATGCCCTGGTTGGCGAGTTCCTGGTAGAAGGCCACGTTGGCGTCGCCGTTGACGGTGTTGATCACCGCCGTGGGACCACCGTCCGCGAAGTTGCCGATGTCGTCGACAATGGTCTGGAAGTCGTCGTGGCCGAAGGGCGTGTAGACCTCTTCGATGTCTTCGTCGCCGATGCCGTGGGCATTCAGATAGGCGCGCACGATACGGTTGGTGGTGCGCGGGAAGACGTAGTCGGTGCCGATGAGATAGAAGCGCTCGGCGCCACCGCCCTCTTCGCTCATGAGGTATTCCACCGCCGGCAGGGTCTGCTGGTTCGGCGCCGCGCCGGTGTAGAAAATGTTGCGGGAGGACTCCTCGCCCTCGTACTGCACCGGGTAGAACATGAGCCCGTTGAGCTCCTCCAGCACCGGCAGCACCGCCTCGCGGGAGACGGAGGTCCAAGAGCCGAAGATCACGTCCACCTCTTCGCGCTCGATCATCTCGCGCGCCTGCTCGGCGTAGGTGGGCCAGTCGGAGCCCGGATCCATGACCACCGGCTCCAGTTCACGCCCCAGCAGGCCGCCCTGCTCGTTGATGTCTTCGATGGTCATCAGCGCCACGTCACGCAGAGACGTTTCACTGATGGCCATGGTGCCGGAGAGGGAGTGGAGAATACCGACCTTGATGGGGTCGTCCGCCTGGGCATTGCCCGCTGCTACCAGACCGAGGGCCATCGCGCCGCCGGCGACGGTGCGATAAAGCCCGCTGTTTGATTGTGTCGAATGCATGGTTGCCTCCGTCGTCCTGTTGGCCGGGCCGGTATGCACCGGACCGGGGCAGTGACTTACTGGTACCGCAGGAGGTTTCCCGGGTACTGACAGGGGAGGAGCAAGCGCCATGCCAGGGATTCTTGGTGTTTATATTCAAAGAGTTGCGGTAAAGCGACAGCCAGAGCGCACCAACGAGGGGCATCTCAACGCACAGATAACGAGCATTTGCACGGGCGTGGTGCAGTGACACCGTGGGCGAGTTTGGTGCGTGCCCAAGACGTGTGCGTGGATCCGGTCGCAATGGTCCGGCGGGCAAGCCCCCACGCAGGGTGCATCTTGATGCACCTTCCAGGACATGCCACCCATGGCGGCGCGATCCGGAGCCGTAGCGTGGATCTTTGGATCCACTATTGGCGCTCTGATCAGTCGCTCGGACCTGTCCATGGAAGGCGGACGTCGGGTAGGCCGACCGGTTGCCCGGCCGGCCCCCCACAGATCCACTCGTGCGGGTTTCCCGCAAGTGGCTCCTCGTGTGAGTGGCTTCGCTACGTGGC
>SKYZ01000389.1 GCA_007127625.1 Aquisalimonas sp.
GGCGCCGCAGTAACCCCTCGATCTTCTCGTTCGAGGCCCGGGTCCGGCATTGCCGGCCCGGGCTTTTTTTCGTTCGTCAACTGTTCCGTGTCGCACGGGGGTTGAAAAAGTCCGAAATCGGACTATCCTGTTGTGAAACATTCACCGTGCAGGAGAAACAGCTCATGGGTGGTCGACTGATCGACGGGCAGTGGTATGCGCAGGGTTACGAGCCCGACGACAAGGGGCGTTTCGTGCGGCAGGAGTCCGTATTCCGGGAGTGGACTGTGGATGCCCCGGGTGAGCGCTTCCGGCCCGAGGCGGAGCGGTACCACCTCTACGTCTCCTACGCCTGCCCCTGGGCGCACCGCATTCTGATCATGCGGCGGCTGAAGGGCCTGGAAGCCACCATTCCCGTCTCGGTGGTGCATCCGCTGATGCTGGATGACGGCTGGGAATTCCGCGACTACCCCGGCAGCATCGGGGATCCCGTGCACCAGGCGCGGTATCTCCGCGAAGTCTACGTGGCTGCCGACTCCAGCTTCACGGGCCGGGTGACCGTGCCGCTGCTGTGGGATCGCCGCGAGGGGACCATCGTCAACAACGAGTCCCGCGAGCTGCTACGCATGCTGGATCACGACTGGCATGCGGTGGCCACCGATGCCACGGACTTTGCGCCGGCAAACCTGATTGACACCGTGGACCGCACCATCGATGCCATCTACGAGCCGGTGAACAACGGCGTGTACAAGTGCGGCTTTGCCCGGTCCCAGGAGGCGTACGAGGAGGCCGCAGACGCCCTCTACGCGGCCCTGGATCACTGGGACGGGATACTGGGCGAGCAGCGATTCCTGTGCGGTGACCGCGTGACCGAAGCCGACATCTGCCTGTTTACCACGCTGATTCGGTTCGACCCGGTGTATTCGGTGCATTTCAAGTGCTCCCAGCGCCGGATCATGGATTACCCGAACCTGCTGAACTACCTGCGGGATCTCTACCAGCGCTCGGCGTTCCGTGAGACCACCAACATGGATCATATCCGGCAGCACTATTACGGCAGTCACGGTTTCATCAACCCCACCGAGATTGTCGCCCGCGCGCCGCTGGTGGATCTGGATGCGCCCCACGGCCGGGAACGCTTTGGCTGAGCAGGTGCGAAAAGACGCGGGAGCGGCCCGAAGGCTCACCGGGGTATCGGCCTGGTAGCGACCGCGAACCGGTCAGTCGGCCTCGTTGAAGTCGGCGTCTTCGCCCTCGACGAACAGCAGCGGGTCCACCGCCTCGCCGTTGAGGTAGACGGTCCAGTGCAGATGCGGGCCGGTGACCCGGCCGGTGGAACCCACGGTGCCGATGCGCTCGCCGCGTTCCACACGCTCACCGGTGGCCACGTCGATGTCCTGCATGTGGCAGTACATGGTCACGAGGCCTCCGCCGTGGCCGACGAAGACTGTCTTGCCGTTGAAGAAATAGTCGCCGGTCTCGATGACCTCACCGCTGCCCGCGGCGCCGATGGGTGTGCCCGGTTCGTTGGCGATGTCCAGCCCGTTGTGCGGATTGCGCGGCTGGTCGTTGAAGTAGCGGCGCAGCCCGAAGGGGCTGGTGAACCGCCCCTCCACGGGCAGGTCCAGCTGCAGGTCTGCCGGCTGGCGATCACTGCGTGTCTCGCGGGCCTCGTGAATCCGCGCGTGTTCCCTGCGGATGCGTTCCAGTGTCTCCTCACCGGGGCTGACCTGCTCGTCGTCGTCCAGGGTAATGCGTTGCTCGGCATACTCGCGGTGCTCGATGGTGAACCCGAAGGCCTGGTCTCCGACCTTCACCTCACCGGTTCCGGTGTCCGCATCCAGTCCGATGCCGACCACCGCGTGCCAGTGCCCCCGGTGATCCACCACCAGGACCCGACGTCCTTCATGCCGGGCGGTTGGCTGTGCCTCGTCGGACGGTTTCTCAAGGTCGACGACAGCGACGCCCCCGGGCACCGGCCGGTGTTCGGGCACAGCGGCCAGGAGTGGCATCGGGGTCAGGACCAGGGCCAGGACAATGGCTCTCATGGTGATGCATCCTCGTCGTGGGCAGCTTCAACACGGCATTCCAGGCGGCCCTGCGCCAGTCGTGCGGTCAGCGGATCGCCTGGCTGCACATCGCCGGCCCTCCGGACCACGGCGCCGTCCTCGGGTCGCTGGATGATGGCATATCCCCGGCTGACGGTGGCCAGCGGGCTCACGGTCTCCAGGGTGCGGGCGAGGGCCCCCAGGCGCTCGCGCCGGCGCTGGAGTTCGCGTCGCTGCGCGCCTTCCAGGCGCTGGCGCAGTTCCCGGGTACGTTCCACTCCGTGGCGGATGGCCCATCGGGGTGAACCGGCGTGAAGCCGCTGGCGTGCCTGTTCCAGGCGCGTGCTACGGAGATGCTGGCCGGTCTGCCACGCCTGACGGAGGCGGCCTTCGAGTTCATCCAGGCGCTGCGCGTGGTCGCGCAGGCGTCGCCCGGGATGCTGCTGCCGCAGCCGGGTGAGCAGATGATCGAGGCGCTGCCTGACTCTGCCCATGTGTTGCTGCTGGAGCCAGGTGAGCCGGTCCGCCAGTGTCTGGAACTGTCGGCGCCAGGCGGCGCCATCGGGGCTGAGTAGCTCGGCCGCGGCGGAGGGGGTCGGCGCACGTCGGTCCGCCACCAGGTCGGCGATGGTGATATCCACCTCATGGCCGACGCCGCTCACCACCGGGATCGAACAGGCAGCAATGGCCCGCGCCAGGGCCTCGTCGTTGAACGGCCAGAGATCTTCCAGTGAGCCGCCTCCGCGGGTGATCAGGAGCACGTCGGCGTCGCCGCGTCCTGCAGCCTTCTCCAGCATGTGACGGATTGTCGCCGCGGCATCCCGCCCCTGCACCGGGGTCGGGTAGATGATCACCGGCACCGCCGGGAAACGCCGGGCCAGGACCTGGAGCACGTCGCGGATGGCCGCGCCGGAGGGGGAGGTAATGACTCCGATGCGGCGCGGCAGGGCCGGCAGAGGGCGCTTGCGCTCCTCCGCGAACAGGCCTTCGGCCTCCAGCTTCTGCCGCAATTCCTCGAACTGGCGACGCAGGGCACCGTCGCCGGCCTCTTCCATGCTCTCGACAATCAGCTGGTAGTCGCCGCGGGGTTCGTACAGGCTGATCCGCCCGCGCACCAGCACCTGTTGACCATTCTCCGGGGCAAACCGGACCAGGCGATTGCGCTGGCGAAACATGGCGCAGCGGATCTGCGCACGCTGGTCCTTGAGGCTGAAGTACCAGTGTCCGGAGGCCGGCTGCGCGAGATTCGACAGCTCCCCCTCGACCCAGACCGCCGGCAGCCCGCTCTCCAGGAGTTCGCGCACCTCACGGTTGAGCCGCGAGACAGTGAGGACGGGCCGCTCGCTGCTGTTGTTCCGGGATTCGGGCATCTCGCTGGCCAATGATCGTCACCTGTGATGGGTTACTAACCTTCTCGGAAATGTTGTCGGGTCTCAGCGCCAATGACGAAATTTGTTGAGTGTTTCCTTTACGCTGCAGCGCAGCGCTTCCTATAATACCCGGCTATCCTACGCAAGCCGTTCCGAGCCAAGGTGCCCGCCCATGCGAATCGCCCAGGAAGCGCTGACTTTCGATGACGTCCTTCTCCTTCCGGCCTATTCCGACGTCCTGCCCCGTGAGGCGGACCTGTCGTCCCCGCTGACACGTGAGATCCGTGTCAACATCCCGATCGTATCAGCCGCCATGGACACGGTCACCGAGGCCGGGCTTGCCATCACCCTGGCGGAACAGGGTGGCATCGGTATCGTGCACAAGAACATGTCCGTGGACCAGCAGGCAGCACACGTTCGCCGCGTCAAGAAGTTCGAGAGTGGCGTGATCAAGGAGCCGATCACCGTGATGCCGGACAAGTCCATTGCGGAGGTGCTGGAACTCACCCGCCAGCACGCCATCTCGGGCGTGCCGGTGGTGGACACCAACGGGCGACTGACCGGCATCGTGACCAGCCGTGACCTGCGTTTCGAGACGCGCACCACGGCAGCGGTGAGCGAGATCATGACCGGCCGGGATCGCCTGATCACCGTGCGTGAAGGCGCGCCCCGGGAGGAGATCCTGGAGCTCATGCATCAGTACCGTATCGAGAAGGTGCTGGTGGTGGACGACGATTTCCGGCTGCGTGGGCTGATCACCGTCAAGGACATCCAGAAAGCCAAGGACTACCCCAATGCCTGCAAGGACGAACACGGTCGGCTGCGCGTGGGGGCTGCCGTGGGCACCGGCGGCGATACCGAAGAGCGTATCGATGCCCTGGCGCGCGCCGGTGTCGATGTGTTGGTGGTGGATACCGCCCACGGGCATTCCAGTGGCGTTCTGGAGCGGGTCCGGTGGGTCAAACAGCACTATCCCGACGTGCAGGTGGTGGGTGGCAATATCGCCACCGGCGACGCCGCCCGCGCACTGGTGGAGGCCGGGGCGGACGCGGTGAAGGTCGGCATCGGCCCGGGCTCCATCTGCACCACCCGGGTGGTGGCCGGTGTGGGCGTGCCGCAGATCAGTGCCGTGTCCAACGTCGCCGCGGCCCTGGAGGGGACCGGCGTGCCGCTGATCGCCGACGGCGGTGTGCGTTTCTCCGGCGATCTCGCCAAGGCTGTCGCGGCCGGTGCCCACGCCGTCATGATCGGTGGGCTGTTCGCGGGCACGGAGGAGGCCCCGGGCGAGGTGGAGCTGTTCCAGGGGCGCTCGTACAAGTCCTACCGTGGCATGGGGTCACTGGGCGCCATGGCTCAGGGCTCCAGCGACCGCTACTTCCAGGATCCATCCGAGGAGGTGGAGAAGCTGGTGCCCGAGGGGATCGAGGGGCGCGTGCCGTACAAGGGCAGCCTGGTGGCCATCGTGCATCAGCTGTTGGGTGGTCTGCGCGCCAGCATGGGCTACGTGGGCTGCCACGACATCCAGGAGATGCGTACACGGCCCGAGTTCGTGCGCATCACCAACGCCGGCGTCCGCGAGTCCCACGTTCACGACGTCACCATTACGAAGGAAGCGCCCAACTACCGTACCGACTGATCCACCCCCGTCGCGCCGCCCCTCGGGCGGCGCCTTCGTTTCGATTCTGCCGTTGGAACCCGTCATGGCTCAGGACATTCACGCTGAACGCATCCTCATTCTCGATTTCGGCTCCCAGTACACCCAGCTTATCGCCCGCCGTGTCCGCGAAGCCGGCGTCTATTGCGAGATCTACGCCTGTGACTGCGACCCCGAGGCGATCCGCGCCTTTGCACCCAGCGGCGTAATTCTCTCCGGCGGACCGGAATCGGTGACGTTCAGCGAGACGCCGCGGATTCCCGCGCCGGTGTTCGAACTGGGTGTGCCGCTGCTGGGCATCTGTTACGGCATGCAGGCCATGGCGTCGCAGCTCGGTGGAACCGTGGAGCCGTCGTCGCGCAAGGAGTTCGGCTTTGCCCGGGTGCGGGCCCGCGGCCATTCCCGGCTGCTGCAGGACATCGAGGACCACACCACGCCTGAAGGCTACGGCATGCTGGACGTGTGGATGAGCCACGGCGATCGCGTCACCGAGCCTCCGGCGGGGTTCAAGCGCATTGCCAGCAACGATGCAGCGCCGGTCGCCGGAATCGGCGACGACGACCGGCTCTGGTACGGCGTGCAGTTCCATCCGGAGGTGACCCACACCGTTCAGGGGCAGCGCATTCTGACGCGCTTCGTGCGCGAACTCTGCGGCTGCAGCGGCGACTGGACGCCGGGCAACATCATTGACGACAGCATCGCCCGCATCCGCGAGCAGGTTGGCAGTGACAAGGTCCTGCTGGGCCTTTCCGGCGGGGTGGACTCCTCCGTGGTGGCTGCATTGCTGCACCGGGCCATCGGCGATCAGCTCACCTGCGTGTTCGTGGATAACGGTCTGCTGCGCCTCGGTGAAGGCGACCACGTCATGGCCAC
>SKYZ01000320.1 GCA_007127625.1 Aquisalimonas sp.
GACGAGGGCAGGCATGGAGCATGACGACGAGGCGCTGCGTCGCTACCTGGACGGGCGCCTGGGCGAGGGGTATCTGGACACGCGCCTGGAGCGCGAGCTCCCGGGGGGGGAGCCGGTGTTCGATGCGGCCACGTGGGCCTTCCATCCCGAGAACCTGCCCATTGCGCGTGCGGGCCTGCGCATGGCCCTGCGCGTTGGCGGACTCTACCGCCGTGGGCAACGGAACGCGCGCACCCTGGAAGTGCGCCATCACGACCTTGCGCTGCCGGGACTGTCCGATGCCATGAGCGGGTTCCGCCTGCTGCAAATCAGTGATCTGCATGTGGATGTGGATCCGGACTTCGGTCATGTGCTCGCGGAGCAGCTGCGGGATCTGTCGTGGGACGCATGCGTGATCACGGGTGACTTCCGCTACCGGACCAACGGTGACTTCACGCCGGCGCTGCGTGGTTTCGAGCACATCAGCCGCGTCCTGCATGGGCCTGTATACGCCATCCTGGGCAACCATGACAGCATCCGCATGGTGCCCAGCCTGGAGGCGCTTGGCGCACGGGTACTCGTTAACGAGGGCATCCATCTTCGTGGCATTGGCCATGGCGGGGGCGGGGTGTGGCTGGCGGGCGTGGACGATCCCCACTTCTATCGGCAGCACGACATCCGGCGCGCCCTGGCGGATCGACCCGATGGGCTGCCGGCACTCCTGCTGGCGCATTCGCCGGAACCCTACCGCGAAGCTGCGTCGGCGGGAGTCGACGCCATGTTGTGTGGACATACCCATGGTGGCCAGATCCGGCTCCCCGGCGGCGTGCCGCTGGTGACCAACGCCGATTGCCCGCGGGAGTTCACCAGCGGGGCCTGGCGCTGGCAGGGGCTGCAGGGTTACACCTCCGTGGGTGCCGGCTCGTCGGTACTGGACGTGCGCTACAACTGTCCGGCCGAGGTGGTACTCCACCGCTTGGTGCCCCGGTCGCCGGTGGAGTAGAAACCCGGTCAGTGCGGCTGACGCCGGATGCCCGCCTGGAACAGCAGCCAGGACAGGGGCGGGCCCAGCACGATGAACAGCAAAGCTCCCATGAGTGCGCCCAAGGGCGGCAAGCCGGCCAGCGGAATCAGGGCACCCAGGGGCAGCAGTGCCTCCGGTCCCTGGTCCAGCCCCAGGAACCGGCTGCTCGGGGCGAGGGCCAGGCGACGCTTGGCAAAGCTCGAGACCAGGTCTCCGGCCATCGCCAGCAGCCCGGCCAGAGCACAGGCAGCCGGCGGCAGGCCCAGTGCCATCCCGGTCAGTGTCGCCGCCGCTACGGCCGCGGCAATCCCCCGGAACGACTTGGAGTCCCCGAACAGCCGTTGACCGTCGGCAAGACTGTAGCCGCAGTCCACCGGCAGCGCGGGCCGTCGGCCCATGATCAGGCTCACGAGTACCGGGGCCGCGTTCGCCGCAGTGATCACCAGCAGTACCTGCAGCGCCGCGATCACAGCAGCCTCTTCAGGTAAGGTTCGTGACCATCCAGCCAGCCCTGGGCGTCCGGGGAGTCACGCAGCATCTCGAAGCCGTGAAAGGCGAATCCCGGACCCACGGCGCAGGCAACCAGCGTCCACTGCCGATGTGCCTCGGCGGCCTGCCAATCCCCCGCTGGGATCACACGAACGGCGCTCGCGGTGTCGTGCCGTCCCAGGGGCAGACGCTCCACGTCACCGGTTGCCGACGCCCGCCAGAGAATCAGGCCGTCACCAGCGATGTAATGCCAGATCTCGTCACCGTCCACACGGTGCCAGGCGCTGAACGCACCCCGGGGGAGCAGGTAGTGAATCAATGTCAGCCCCGGGCGCTGCTCGCCCTCGGGGCGGGTGACGGGAACCGTCCCGGTATGAATCCGGCGGTACCAGCCGCCTTCGGGGTGTGGCTCCAGGGAGAGTTCGGTGATCAGGCGCTGAGCTTCGCGGGGTATGTCGCTCACGAAGGATCCATTTGGTCGTGGGATTGCCGGGTACAAGTCACTAGTGTGCCGGATCGGGAAAGCGCTGTTCCACCAGCCCGTGACCCGGGATCCCGGTGCCCGTATTGCCGTCGACATCCGCGAGCTCGGCCACCACCTCCTCGGCGGAGGGGAACGGGCGCAGGCGCTCCAGGGTGTCCCGGGTGGGCGTCATCAGATCCATGGCGCCGCTGTCCCGCGCCGCCAGGGCGCAGTCCGGCGTAATCCAGCACTGTTCCACCGTCTCTTCGCCGCAACAGCGTGCCTGTTGACCGGGAGGGGCGATGGCCAGGAAGAACCGGGTGTCGAAGCGTTTGGGCGCATACGCCGGAGTGACCCAGTGGCTCGCGTACAGCATCTGGTTGCCGAAGACGGTCAGCGCCTCCTGTTCGCACAGGTCACGGAGGCTCAATTCCTGACGCCGCAACGCCTGTCGGTAATCCGTAAAGCGCTGGCGCACGGCCGACTGGCGGAAATCCAGCGGGGTGCCGTCGGTCCGGTGGGCCAGCAGGATGCCGGCTTCCTCGAAGCATTCACGGATCGCCGCATGCCGATAGGCAAGTCCGCCTCGGGGAACGCCGAGTTCGGCGCTGGCAGTGGCGTCGTCAAGGGGGCAGGGTACTCCCTCGTCGGTGGCATCCACCGCGCCTCCCGGGAAGACAAAGGCGCCGGGGCCGAAAAGAGTGCGGGCGTTGCGCTTGAGCAGCAGTACCTCCACCCCTGCCTCCCCGTTGCGCAGGAGGATCACGGTTGCAGCTGGTCGCGGCTGGACGGCCATTGGCGTTTCGCACCCGAATGCTTGCCGCGGCAGATGTCACTCGACGGTGACAGTTCGCCACGGCTGGAACCCTTGATTCACACTAGAATACCTGTTTTGTCCGCATGGTTGCATTGCGCCGACGGGACAGGAATAGTTGCGGCGTCGGCTGCCGTGCCATCTGGCGTGGCTGGCAACGCAGTTCATTCGACCAGCGAGGACAGTATGGTTATGACCCGCACATGTTATCGAGCCTTCGTGACCTTTCTCGCCAGCGTGTTCATCGCCATGTCGATATGGCTGCCGGCGGCGCAGGCCGAGATGATCGGTACCGACGCGGTGGCCGGCGCCGACGAGGTCGAAGTGCAGCGGGACGAGATCCTCACGCTGCTCGAGCGGGACGAGGTGCGCGAGCAACTGGTGGCCTGGGGCGTGGATCCGGCCGATGCCGAGGCGCGGGTCGAAGCACTGACTCCGGCGGAACTCCAGGCGCTCAGCGAGCGCATGGAGGAGGATCCGGCGGGGGCCGGTGTCGGATCCATCGTCGGAGCGGCACTCATCATCTTTCTCGTGTTGCTGATTACCGATATTCTCGGCTATACGAGCGTGTTTCCGTTCGTGGATCGAACAGCGCAGTAATCGGTCCGGGGCTTCGTGCCGACAGCCGGCACGGTGTCATGCCGGCAGGGGTGTCCATGGAATCGGCTCAGCTGTTCATCGGTTATGACTGGACACTGTTCACCGGCCGGGTCGATGCCGTGGACAGACACCGGAACCCGGCCCATAGCATGGTGCTGGGCGTCGACGGTCCCTTCGTCATGGCCGGGCAGGGCTCCAGGCTGGCCCGCAGTCTGTGGGCCTTCCCGGGCGCCGACATCCCGGCCCTGAATTACGAGGGCACGCGCATCGGTTACCTTCTGCTCGGGCCGCATCACCCGGTAGCCCGGCATGCCTGGCACCTGGGTGAGGGGCCATTGCTCACGGATGCTTTTCCGTCGATCCTGGCGGCGGAGTTGCCGGACATCATGGCCCGGGCGGCAGTGGGGGATGTGGTGCCGGAACGCGTCCTGCAACGCCTGGATGACCACCTTCCGGGCCCACAGGCACCGCCTCTGGATCCACGTATCCGCCGGGCAATTCAGGTCCTGCTGGAAGAGCCGAAACCACCGCTGGATCAGGATCGACTGGCACGGACCGTCGGCCTGTCCCCCAGCCGTCTGGGGCATCTGTTCCGCGATGAAATCGGCGTCTCCATCGGTCGCTACCGGTTGTGGACGCGGATACAGCGGCTCGCCATGGCCATCGGAGCCAGCGGCAGCATCACCGAGGCGGCCCAGTCGGCCGGCTTCCGCGACCCGGGTCAGCTGGCCAGGGATTTCCGTCGCCTGTTCGGGCTCAAGCCGTCCGGTGTCATCCGTAACGCCCAGCCGGTGGCGGTTCATCCGCTCTTCGACGGAGTTGATGCGTGAACGTCCGGGAGCCAGCGGGGCAGCAGCTGGGCGTACAGTGCCAATGCACCGAGTTCCAGGGCTGCGGCAATCAGCACCACCGCGGCAGCCAGTGCCGGTTCCGGCAGCGTTAGCGCGAACGGTAGTATTACCAGGGCGTTGCGCGATGCCAGGCTGAAGATCAGTGTCCGGGTAGCAATCGGGCTCAGGCCGACGGTGCGTCCGGCAATCCAGCCGAGCACCGGTGTAAGCAGCAGGTAGGCACCGCATCCCAGCAGCGGCCATGCCAGCAGGTTCCCGTGCCCGATCCAGTCCCTGCCGTAGGTCGCGGCAAGCAGGAAGACCAGCACGATTCCAAGGGGGGTGCTCAACCGCGGCGCGGAACGGTTGAACACCCGCAGTACCGGGAAGGCGGCGCTCAGGCGGTCCAGTGTCATCGCAAGGGCCATGGGCGCGAGCACCAGGGCGGCCAGAATGACCACCACCTTGTCCAGCGCAAAGGCGTCCAGCACAGTTGCCGGTGTCAGCGCCAGCAGCCACGCCGGAACCAGCAGCAGCTGGCCGGCAAGAAGGACCGGTGTGGCCAGGGATGCCTGGTGAACGCTGCCGCGGCCCAGGTGCGTGAACGTCACCACCCAGTAGGTGGACGGCGCCAGCAGCACGAGCAGCAGACTCAGTTGCAGGGTCGGCTCCGGCGGCAGGAGCAGCAGGAGTAACGCGACCAGCAGCGGCACGGTGACCGCCTGCATCAGCACCAGGGTGCGCAGGTACCTGCGGCCGTCGTCGGCCACGCGCACATCCCTCCAGTGAATACGGGCACACATGGTGAACATGAGCAGCGCGATCAGCGGCCAGGTGGCGGCCTGGAAACCTGTCGCCTGCCCGGGCAGCATTGCGCTGACGGCCAGGCCGGTGGCCAGGACCGCCAGGGTCGCACCGCAGGTTCGCCGGATGGTGGTCACGTCCATGTCGTCTTCCTGGCATGGGCGGGCGGGGCGAGATCAGCCTTCGCTGCCGGCCTCGCGGAGTGCTTCCAGCAGCGCATGGTCGGGGTGGCCGTCGGCAGGGCGCTCCGTCTCCCGCTGAAATATGCGGATTGCCGCCCGTGTTTGCGGTCCGGGCAGCCCGTCAGGCTTACCACTGTCGTGCCCCAGGGCGTTGAGCCGCTCCTGGATCTCCTTGACCTCGTCGATACTCAGGGCTTCTTCGTCCCAGTCCGCCTGCAGTCTGCCCAGGCCGGCGATGCGGTCTGCCAGGTGGCCCACGGCAATGGCATAGGATACCGAACGGTTCCAGCGCATGATCACGCGGAAGTTGTCGTAGACCAGGAAGGCAGGGCCATCATGGCCGGCGGGGAGGATGATGCTGCCTTGCATGTCCGCCTGCGGCAGGGCATTCCCCCCTGCGGTGCGCACGCCGTGTGCATTCCACGCGGCCAGCGACTTGCGGGTGTCCATGGAAGCCAGGCCGTAGTCGAAGCCCTCGGGCAGCCGGACTTCGCGCCCCCAGCGCTCGCCGGGCTGCCAGCCGATGTCGCGCAGGTAGTTGCCCGCGGAGCCGAAGGCGTCCTCCAGGCTGTTCCAGACGTCGGTGCGCCCGGAACCATCGTAATCCACCGCGTGGGCAGTGAATGTGGACGGCATGAACTGCATGTGACCCATGGCACCGGCCCAGGAGCCGCGCATGTCCTCGGGGGCCATATCGCCGGCGTCCACGATGCGCAGGGCATTGA
>SKYZ01000261.1 GCA_007127625.1 Aquisalimonas sp.
CCCTATCAGCTTTCTCTGGAGTGGGGCGTAGGAGCGGCGCAAGCCGCGACAAAAGGCCGAAACCCCTACTCAGCGGGAACCCGGCAGCGGGTGGAGATGGACTTCCCCGACCCGGCCGCGCAGCTGATGGTGGAGGGTGTCAACGGTGGCATCCGTCCCCAGGATGGCGACGGCGGTGTCCCAGCGCTCCCGGGCGGACAGGTCGGCCAGCCAGTCATCCGCCAGGTCATGCAGTGCCCCCTCGCGGCAGCCGGGCAGCGGCGACGCATGGGCAACACGGCTGGCGACGCCGGCATCCTCCAGGACGCCGACCCCGGCAATGGCGCCTGGGCCCATGCCGGAGACCAGGAAACGGGACGGCCGCAGCCGAAAGGCGGGGGCCTCGCCTTCCAGGGCCACCAGAACCAGATGGATGTCCAACTGCATGGTGGCAAACACCGCCGCCGGCAGTCCGGTCTCGTCGCTCACGAGTACCAGCCGTCGATCGCCGGTGGCGGGCTGGAGGGCCTTGCCGTGGGGGCCATCCAGTGAACAGGTCGCGCCGCGTGCCAGGTAATCGGCCCGTTGCGACGCGCAGAAAGCCAGCCAGCCCTCGCCGGGCGAATGGTCGAGGACCGGAAGAGATAGGTCACCGTGATCCAGGCCCAGCCGGAACCAGTATCCGGCGGCAACGCGGGTATCGGTCGGTGTCTGCACGCGCAGCAGACGATGGTTGCCCGGCATCTCGGTGTTGCCGAGAATCCGGCTCACGCCGTCTCAGGTCCGGCGGCATGGACGATGGCACCGTCCACCAGGGTCTGCCGCACCCGGCCGGTGAGTTCCCAGCCGAGGAATGGCGTGTTGCGCCCGCGGCTGTGCAGGGTCTCCGGGGTCACCCACCAGGGTTCCCGCGGGTCGACCAGGCAGACATCCGCGGGTGCCCCGGGGCGCAGGGTTCCGCCCGGGAGCCCCAGCAGTTCCGCCGGACCGGAGGTGACCCGTGATACCGCCGCCGACAGCGACAGCACCCCCTCGTCCTCCAGGCGCAGGGCCAGACCGAGGAGGGTGTCGAGGCCGGAGATGCCGGGCTCCGAGGCCACGAAGGGCGCCGCCTTGGCGTCGGCGTCGTGGGGCTGGTGGTCCGAGCAGATGGCCTGCAGGGTGCCGTCGGCCACCGCGCGACGCAGGGCGTCGCGGTCGCTGTCGCTGCGCAGCGGCGGCAGTACGTTGCAGTCGCTGGCAAAACCGCTGACGTCCATTTCCGTGAGAAACAGCTGGTGCATGGCCACGTCGCCGCTCACCGGCAGGCCGTCGCGGCGCGCCCGGGCCAGCAGAGCCGCGCCCCGCGCCGAGGACAACCGTGCGAAGTGCACCCGTGCGCCGGTTTCCTCCACCAACGCCAGTGCCCGGGACAGGGCCACGGTCTCCGCGGCCACCGGAATCCCGGCCAGCCCCAGGCGTGTGGCCACCCAGCCCTCGTGCATGGCGCTGCCGCGGGTGAGGTCCGGTTCCTGGGGGGTGAGGATCACGGTGATGCCCTGGGTCGCGGCGTACTCCAGTGCCCGGCGCAGTACCAGGGTGTTGACCACCGGCGAGCCACCATCGCTCATGGCGACGCAGCCGGCGCGCCGCAGGCTGGCCATCTGACTGAGATGCTCGCCCTCCAGGCCGGCGGTGAGCGCTCCCAGGGGAGTCAGCCGGCTACTGCCGGCCTTGTCCGCCTGGCCCAGGACCAGTTCCAGCACTGCAGTGCTGTCCACCACCGGCCGGGTCGCCGGCGATGAGCAGACGGTGGTAATGCCGCCGGCCGCGGCGGCGCGGAGTTCGGAGGTAATGTCCGCCTTGTGGCGGGCCCCGGGTTCGCGCAGGTGGGTGCCAATGTCGACCAGCCCTGGCAGCACCAGCATGCCCTCGGCATCCACCGTGGTCTCCGCCTGGAAACCGTCCGGTGCCTGACCGAGACCGGCGATGATACCGTCGGCAATGTAGAGGTCCGTCGCCTGATCCAGGTCCTGGGCCGGGCAGACAACCCGGCCGCCGCGGATGTGCATGCGCTGGCTCATTCCGCCTCCTCCGTGGCGGCCCGGGTGCCACGGCCTTCCAGGCACATGGATATCACCGCCATGCGCACGGCGATGCCGTTGGTGACCTGGTTGAGGATCACCGACTGCTCGCCGTCGGCCACCGCCGACTCGATTTCCACCCCGCGGTTGATCGGACCCGGGTGCATGACGATGGCATCCGGCTTGGCCACCGCCAGGCGTTCGCGGCTGACGCCGTAGAGCTGGTAGTACTCCTGCTCACTGGGCAGCAGCGCCCCCTGCATGCGCTCGCGCTGCAGACGCAGGGTGATGACCACGTCCACGTCCCGGAGCCCGGCGTCGATGTCGTGGTAGACCTGCACCCCCAGCCGCTCCACGTCCCTGGGCAGCAGGGTGCGCGGACCGACCACGCGCACCTCGCCGGCGCCGAGACCGTTGAGGGCATGGATCTGCGAGCGCGCCACCCGGGAGTGGAGGATGTCGCCGACAATGGCCACCCGCAGCGGTTCGAACGCGCCCTTGTGCCGGCGGATGGTGTACATGTCCAGCATGGCCTGGGTGGGGTGCGCGTGGCGGCCGTCGCCGGCGTTGATCACGGCCACGTCGTCACCCAGGTGCTCGGCGATGAACTGCGCGGCGCCGCTCTCCGCATGCCGCACCACGAACATGTCGCACTGCATGGCTTCCAGGTTGCGCAGCATGTCCAGCAGGCTCTCGCCCTTGCTGGTGGCGGAGGTGGCCACGTCGATGTTGAGGACGTCGGCGGAGAGGCGCTTGGCGGCCAGCTCGAAGGTGGTGCGGGTGCGGGTGCTGGCTTCGAAGAAGAGGTTGATGACGGTGCGGCCGCGCAACAGCGGGACGGTCTTGATGGACTTCTCTATGACCCCGGTGAAGGAGCCGGCAGTATCCAGGATTCGTTCCAGCATTTCCCGCGGCAGGCCCTCGGTGGTGAGGAAGTGCCGTAGTCGTCCCTGATCGTCCAGCTGAATGTCGCGCCCGTTCATGCCACGTCCTGAATCGTCAGCTCCATGGGGTCCGGCCCGCGCAGTTTCACGCGCTGGCCCTCGGCCAGGGTGATGCGTGCACCCACCACATCGGCGGCGACGGGGAGTTCCCGTTCGCCGCGGTCCACCAGCACCGCCAGCAGCACCCGCCGCGGGCGGCCGAAGTCGAAGATCTCGTTCAGGGCGGCGCGCACGGTGCGACCGCTGTAGAGGACATCATCCACCAGGAGGATGTCACGGTCATCCACGGCGAAGGGCAGGTTGGACGGGCGCACCTGCGGATGGACACCGCGGGTGCCGACATCGTCCCGGTAGAAGGCAATGTCCAGGGTGCCCAGGGGCGTCTGCAGGTCCAGTCGTGAATGCAGTTCCCGGGCCACCCAGGCGCCGCCGGAATGGATGCCGATCACGGCGGGGTCCTGGATCTCCCGTGCGGCCAGAAGGTCGCGGAGGTCGTCCGCCATGCGGTTGATCAGTGTTGACACCGGGGCGAGTTCAGTCATGGGCACCGCTTGTTCAGGGAGCTGAATGGTTGTCCGCCAGCCAGGTTTCCAGGATGACGCAGGCGGCCATCATATCAAGGGCCCTGTCCCCGCCGCGAGGCGGGCGCCGATGCCCGCGTTCCGTCAGCCGGTTCTCCGCCTCGCGGGAGCTCAGGCGCTCGTCCACCAGATGCACGGTCAGCTGGTAGCGGCCCTGAAGCTGGCGGGCGAAGCGCTCGGCACCACGGGTCACGGCATTGGCGCTGCCATCGGCGTGTTCCGGGCGCCCGACCACCACGGCATCCGGCTGCCACTCGCCCAGCAGGCGCTCGATGCCGGCCCAGTCAGGGAGGCCCTCGCTGGGGCAGTCCAGGGTCTCCAGTGGGCGGGCCCCGCCGGTGATAGTTTCCCCCACGGCCACGCCAATACGGCGCCGACCGTAGTCGAAACCGAGCAGGGTCGCGGTGCTCACGCGTGGCCGGCGTCCGATGACAGCAGCGTCATGTCCACGCCGAGCAGCGCCGCGGCGGCTTGCCAGCGTTCGCTGCTGTCCCGCTCAAAGATGATGTCGGGGCTGGCGGGTCCGTTGAGCCAGGCGTTCTGGGCGAGTTCCTCCTCCAGCTGGCCGGCCTCCCAGCCGGCGTAGCCCAGTGCCACAAGGTAGCGGGACGGCCCTTTGCCCTCGGCAATGGCGGCGAGGATATCCCGGGAGGTGGTGACGCAGACATCCTCCGAGACCTGCAGGCTGGAGTCCCAGTCGCCGCCGGGATTGTGCAGCACGAACCCGCGCTCGCGCTGTACCGGGCCCCCCATGTAGACGGTCTGTCCGGCGATGGCCGCGGTGGCCGGTTCCAGTTCCAGATGCTCAAGCAGTTCCCCGAGGGTCACCTCCGTCGGGTGGTTGACGATGATGCCGAGGCCGCCCTCGTCGTTGTGTTCGCACATGTAGGCCACCGCCTGGTGGAAGTTGGGGTCTTCCAGCGTCGGCATGGCGATGAGGAAATGGTTGGTCAGCGTCGCTTGCTCGTCCATGGGACCAGTATCCGTCAGCGTGGGGCAGTGGCTCAAGGCCGGCGCGTCGGCCGGATTACCGTGCTTCCAGTTGGCCGTCCCTGACGAACTGCCAGGTCCGGGTAATGACCAGCTGATCCTTGCCGTCGAGAACGTCTTCGGGAATGGCCGGGAACGGCGCCGCCATCTCCACCACCCGTTTGGCGGACTCGTCCAGCACCGGGTACGGGGAGTTGTCGAGGATCCGGATATCCACCACGGAGCCGTCGGGGTTCAGGGTGACCTCCACGATCAGCGAGCCGGAGAGGTTGCGCCGGCGGGCTTCGTCGGGGTAGTTGAGGTTGCCCACCTGCTCGATGCGCTCGATCCAGCCCTGCATGTACGCGGCCGCCTCGTGGGCGCGGGTGCGGGCATTGATGCGCTGCTTGGACGGGTAGCGCGCGTTCCAGTCGATGCTGCGGCTGGTGTCCGCGATGTCCCGGGCCACCTGTTCGTCGGCGTCCACCAAGTCGCGGTTGGGGGAGTGATCCGGCTGGGGTTCGTTGTGTTCCGGCTCGGGGACCTGCTCCGGCGAGTCCTCTGTGGTGACCCGGCGGGCCTCGTCGGCAGGGGCGTCGGGCTGCTGCTCCGGTGCCGCCGAGACGACGTCGGTCATGTCCCGGGGGTCGGGCAGCAGGGAACTCTGCTCCGTGGGCCGCATGGCCTCTTCGGCCGTACCGCCGCCCTCCTGGTCGTCCGGGGCCAGAAAGTCGTAGTCCTCCGGCGCCTCCTCGCTGGGAGACTGGGCCAGCGTGATCTCGATCAGCGGCGGCGTGTCCCGTTCCCCCATGGGAATGGTGAACCCCACCCCGAGGATGATGGCGCCATGCAGGGCCGCGGCCATGAACAGCGTCATGCCGAGGCGGTCACCGGGTTTGATCAGCGGCTTGCTCATATCACTTCTTCGGTTCCGACGTCACTGTCATGCCGCCGACACTTGCTGCTGCGATCGTATCATGCAGGGTTGGCGTCGGTGATTCCGGGATCGGGTCCGCATTCCCGGCGAATCGTCCAGCCATTCCTTCACGGAACGTCAACGGTGTTGATGCGGACATCGGCTTTGTCGTCCAGTTCCAGGCGCTCCATCAGTGCCGGCGTGCCGAGAACGGTCCGGTCCGGCTCCATCGCAAGCACCTTTTCGAGCTCCAGCGCCGTCGCCAGCTCCCGCCAGCCGTCCCGGCCGGCGACCATCAGCGCCGTGGCGGCGGCATCGGCGAGGAGCGGGTCGTCATCCAGCACCAGAACGCCCGCCAGGCTCCTCGCAGGCATGCCGCTGGCCGGGTTCAGCACTTCGTGGTACCAGGTGCCCTCGTGGCGGAAGCGGCCCTGCTGGCTGTTCACCGTGAC
>SKYZ01000080.1 GCA_007127625.1 Aquisalimonas sp.
CAGCCTCTACCGGGCGGGCTCAACGGCCCGCTGGGTCCCTCTCGCAATTTCATGGCCGCCTCCATGCCACCAATCCCAAGCGACCAGGCTTCGCCTGGCGCTCCTGAAGGTCCGCCCTACGATCCGCCGTACAGTCCGCACGGTCCTTGGCGGCAGGCCGGGCGCCTTTACTCCGGAATGCCACCACGGGTCAGGGCCCGCGGGTCCATGATCCGCTCCAGCTCGGCCCGGTTCACGTCGGTCATCTCCTCGGCCACGTCCAGCACGGGGCGACCTTCCGCGTAAGCCCGCTTGGCAACCTTTGCGCCCAGCTCATAGCCAATGACACTGTTCAGCGCCGTCACCAGGATCGGATTACGGGCGAGCGCGTCATCCAGGTTGGCCTGGTTCACCACGAAGCCGGCGATGGCCTGATCCCCCAGAAGGCGGGCCGTATTGCTCAAAAGATCAATGCTCTGCAGGACATTGTGAGCAATCACTGGCAACATCACGTTGAGCTGGAAGTTCCCTGACTGGCCGGCCACCGTCACCGTGGTGTCATTACCCATGACCTGAGCGGCCACCATGGCCGCGGATTCCGGGATCACCGGATTGACCTTGCCGGGCATGATACTCGACCCCGGTTGCAGCGCCGGCAGACTGATCTCCCCCAGGCCCGCCAGTGGACCGCTGTTCATCCAGCGGAGATCATTGGCGATTTTCATGATGGCCACCGCCGCAGTGCGCAGTTGCCCGGAGAGTTCCACGGCGGTGTCCTGGCTGCTGAGCCCGTAGAAGGTGTCGTCCATGGCGTGGAAACCGAGCCCGGTGCGATCGGCGAGCCGGGCGGCAA
The DNA here is from genome assembly GCA_007127625.1 of Aquisalimonas sp. Taxonomy (GTDB): domain Bacteria; phylum Pseudomonadota; class Gammaproteobacteria; order Nitrococcales; family Aquisalimonadaceae; genus Aquisalimonas. The sequence goes on from SKYZ01000080.1 coordinate 833, forward strand.
ACCGGGCGGCAAAGTCGGGATGCGCATTGATCCCCGTGCCAACGGCGGTACCACCCTGCGCCAGGGCCTCGACCCGGGGGAGCGTGTCCGTGAGCCGCTGACGGCTGCTGCGCACCTGGGTGGCCCAGCCACCAAGCTCCTGACCCACTGTCACCGGCATGGCGTCCATCAGATGGGTGCGGCCGGTCTTGGCTACCTCCGCCAGCTCCCCCGCCTTGGCCTCGATGACCTGCTCCAAGTGCTCCAGGGCCGGCAGCAACCGCTGCCGGCACTCCAGCGCGGCGCTCACGTGAATGGCCGTGGGAATCACGTCGTTGCTGCTCTGGCCCATGTTCACGTGATCGTTGGCGTGGACCGTAATGCCCGCCTGCCCGCTCGCCAGGTGAGCGATCACCTCGTTGGCGTTCATGTTGCTGCTGGTGCCGGAGCCCGTCTGGAACACGTCCACCGGGAAATGGGCGTCGTGCTCCCCCTCGGCCACTGCCGTGGCCGCGGTGACAATGGCATCCGCCACCGCCGGGTCCATGAGTCCCAGGTCGCGATTCACCTCCGCCGCCGTGGCCTTGATGAGCCCCAGGGCGCGAATGAACGGCCGACTCATGGGCATGCCGCTCACGGGGAAGTTGTCCACGGCGCGCTGCGTCTGCGCCCCGTACAGGGCGTCGGCTGGGACCTGCAGCTCCCCCATGCTGTCCTTTTCCGTGCGGAATTCGCTCATTGCCAAACCCTCCTTCGCCACGGTGATGTTTCGGCGCATGCTGATAGAATACGCCCTCTGAACCAAATCCTGCCCCACCCAGCAAGGTTAAGTGACCATGGAGCTCACGCGACTCACCGCGATTTCCCCCGTTGACGGCCGCTACGGTGGCAAGACGGACGCCCTGCAGCCCGTTTTCAGCGAGTACGGCCTGATCCGCCATCGGCTCATTGTCGAGGTCCGCTGGCTTCAGGCGCTGGCTGCCGAGCCGGCGATCACCGAGGTGCCGCCCCTGTCCGACGACGCGCGCCGGACCCTGGACAGCATGATCAGCAACTTCCAGCCCGCCGATGCCGAACGGGTCAAGGCGCTGGAGGTCACCACCAACCACGACGTGAAGGCGGTGGAGTACTTCATCAAGGAGTCCATCGCCGAGCATCCGGAACTGGCAGCCATCGGCGAGTTCGTCCACTTCGCCTGCACCTCCGAGGACATCAACAACCTCGCCTACGCACTCATGCTGGACGCCGCCCGGCGCGATGCCCTGCTGCCGGCGGTAGACCGCGTCCTGGACGCCGTGCGGCGGCTGGCGCATGAGCATGCCGACGTCGCCATGCTCGCACGCACCCACGGCCAGCCCGCCTCGCCAACCACCCTGGGCAAGGAAATGGCCAACGTGGCCCATCGCCTCCAGCGCCAGCGGGCGCAGATCGCCGCCGTGCCGATCCTGGGCAAGATCAATGGTGCCGTGGGCAACTACAACGCCCACCTGGCCACCTACCCGGAAGTGGACTGGCCCGCGTTCGCCCGGCGTTACGTGGAGGGTCTCGGCCTGGAGTGGAATCCCTACACCACCCAGATCGAGCCCCACGATTACATTGCCGAGCTGTTCGACGCCTGCGGCCGGCTGAATACCATTCTCATCGACCTCAGCCGGGATATCTGGGGTTACATCGCCTGGGGCTACTTCAAGCAGAACCTGGTCGCCGGCGAAGTGGGCTCCTCCACCATGCCGCACAAGGTCAATCCCATTGATTTCGAGAACGCCGAGGGCAACCTGGGCATGGCCAACGCCGTGTTCACGCATCTGGGCAGCAAACTGCCGATCTCCCGGTGGCAGCGGGATCTCACCGATTCCACCGTACTGCGCAATCTGGGCACCGGTCTGGCCCACTCCCTGATCGCCTACGAGGCACTGCTCAAGGGCACCGGCAAGCTGGCAGTGAATCACCAGCGCATTGCCGAGGATCTGGAAGGCAACTGGGAGGTGCTGGCCGAGGCCATCCAGACGGTGATGCGCCGTTACGGCATCGAGCAGCCCTACGAGAAGCTCAAGGAGCTCACCCGCGGCCACCGCGTGGACGCCGAGGGCATGCGCGCGTTTGTCGACGGCCTCGACCTGCCCGAGGAAGCGCGGCAGACTCTCAGGGAACTGACACCGGCGCGTTACATCGGCAATGCCGTGGAGCAGGCGCGCAATATCTGATACTGGAATCGGTGATTCAGTCGGGGAGGCGGCACTTCAGTCTCGGACACGCCGTGAATACGTCCATGTAGGCTCGACTTCGGCCGTCCTGGCCGCAGACGGTCCGAGACCGAAGCACCGCCTCCCCGACTGAACCATATTGTCAATTGGGGGCACCGGATGGAGTCGAGCCGATATCGTGTTGAGAGCGCCACCGAGGCGGTGCAAGCCGTCGAAGAACTAATGGCCGCCGGCCTGCGCAAGGTGGACATCCTCAGCCCGGAACTGGACCCGACACTCTACGACCGCCTGGAGGTGGTGGACGCCATTCGCCAGATCGCGGTGACCGGCGGGCGCCGCGCCGAAATCCGCATCCTGGTGCGAGACGGCGCCGAGATCTCGCGCCGTGGCCACCGCCTGGCGAACCTGGCCCAGCAGCTCACCTCCGCCATGGAAATCCGCCGCCTTGCCGACGAGGACGCCGACGACGACACCACCTTCCTCATTGTCGATGGTCGCGCGGTGGTGCGCTGGGACACGGGTGGCGACTACGCTGCCGTGGTGGAACCGGAGGGCCGGGCCACCGCCCGCCGCCTGGCGCGCAGTTTCACCGATCGCTGGGAGCGGGCGGAACCGGACATTGAACTTCGGCGTCTAAACCTCTGATTGCCGGTATACTTGCCCTTTCGGAAGGATTGCCATGACCCTGCCCTCCCCCATTCGAGCGGCCCTGCTGGCGCTCGTGCTCATCGCCGGCACCGGCGCCGCCCACGCCGGTTCGCTGGAATCCGTGCAGCTCCAGCACCGCACCGCGGCAAGCGTCATCGATCAGGTCCGTGCCCTGGTGGGCGATGACGTGACCCTGGTGCCCCATGACTACGAGATCCTGGTGCGCGGCTCGGCGGACGATGTGGCCGCCGTCCGTGACGCCGTGGAACGTCTGGACTCCGCGCCCACGGCGGTGCGGATCACCCTGCGCAGCGGCTCGCCCACGGATCTGAAACGCCAGGGTATCGGTGTCCACCGGGATGGCGTCCGCATTCACGGCACGCGCCAGCGTGGCCAGGCGGATGGTGAGCAGGTGGTGACCGGGCTGTCCGGAGAGCCGGTTCGTATCGCCGCCGGCGAGGAGCGGGGCCGGACCCGTGAGCAGCTGCTTCTCGGAGGCGCACGCCCGGGCCATGGCGAAAGCCGGGAGTACGTCACCGCGGAACGCGGCTTTTATGCCCGGCCGGATGTCCGCGGCGACCAGGTCACCGTGGCACTGGCCGCAAGCCGCGAGGCGTTCCAGCAAAGCGGGGAACGTACCGGCAGCGGGGTGACCACCACCGTGCGCGGACAGCTCGGCGAGTGGTTACTGGTAGGCTCCACCGGCGAGGCGGAGCAGTCCGAGGAACGTAATTTGCGCCGCTACAGCACCCGGCGCTCAGAAGAAGGCACCCATTGGTGGCTGCGGGTTGACAGAATCGATCGCTGAAACGCGGACATCAGTCGTCTGCCCAGAGGTCCTGCAACTCCTCGCGATGCAACGCCAGCCACTGCAGCGTGATAATGGGCATGGCACTGTTGATGGCACCGTTGGTGAGCAGGTCCATGGCTTCCTCGAACGGCACAACGTGCACCTGGATGTCCTCGCCCTCGTGATCCAGCCCGTGGACGCCTCCCGCCCGGGAGGCATCCACCCGGGCGCAGAACAGGCTGACAAGTTCCGACGATGCCCCAGGCGTGGGGTAGTAGTCACAGATGCGCCGCAGCTCCTGCAGTTCGAGATCCGCCTCTTCCGCGGCTTCACGATGCGCCACCGAGTCAACCGATTCGTCGGGTTCGGCGTAGCCGGCCACGGTTTCCAGCAGCCAGGCACCCGCCGAGGCCTCCAGGGCGCCGATACGGAACTGCTCTACGAGCACCACGGCGTCCAGCACCGGATCATAGGGCAGCACCGCGGCCACCCGCCCGCGACGGAACAGCTCCCGGGTGATCTCGCCGCTCATGCCGCCGGCGAACAGACCATGGCGCAGACGGATCTTCTCGAGACTGAAGAACCCATGATAGACCACTGAACTGTCGAGGATATCAACGGGTTTACTCATGTGTCCTGTCCTCGTCAGTCCTTCCGGAACACCGCCAGGCTCTCCACGTGCGCGGTGTGGGGAAACATGTCCATGACCCCGGCAGCGTCCAGGCGATAGCCGTGTTCGTGGACCAGCGTGCCGGCATCCCGTGCCAGGGTCGCCGGATTGCAGGCAATATAGACAATGGTCCGGGCCCCGAGGCCCGCAACCCGTGGGATGACCTCCGCCGCACCGGACCGCGGCGGGTCCAGCAGGATCTTGTCGAAGCCGCCCGCCAGCCAGGGCGGTTGTTCCTCCTCCCGGGACAGGTCCGCAGCGTGGAAAGCCGCATTGTCCAGGCCGTTGGCCGTCGCGTTGTCCCGCGCCCGCTGCACCAGCCGCTCGTCCCCCTCGACGCCGACGACGGCGCCGGCACGCCTGGCCAGCGGCAGCGAGAAGTTGCCCAGGCCGCAGAACAGATCCAGAATCCGATCACCGACCTGCGGGTCAAGGTACTCCAGCGCACGGCCCACCATGGCGGCGTTGATGTCACGATTGACCTGCGTGAAATCCGTGGGCTGGAACACGATCTCCGGCTCGCCCGGGGCCGGCCGGTAGGCCAGGCGCGGTTCCGGCGGCCATACCGGCGCCACGGTACCCTCGTTGCCCGGCTGTTCGTACACGGCAAAGTCGTGGGCCTGCGCGAAGGCGGTCAGCCTCTCGTAATCGGCCGCGGTGAACGGCCGCAGGTTGCGGAACACCAGCGCCACGGTGCCGTCGCCGATGGCCACCTCGATCTGCGGCAGCCGGTCACGGCAGGAGAGTTGCGCCACCAGCGCGCTCAGATCCGACAA
>SKYZ01000433.1 GCA_007127625.1 Aquisalimonas sp.
GCCACAGGCCCGAGGGCCAGAGCGCAGGGGGCGTGTCCCTGGAGGCCACCTTCATTGTCGGTGGCCAGATCGGCGATGAACCGCCGAGCCTGTTTCTCGTCTATCCCCAGGGCAACTACATTACCTGCTCGGATGAACAACCGTTCCTGCAGATCGGCGAGACCAAGTACGGCAAACCCATCCTGGACCGGATCATCACCCGCTCCACCTCCCTGGAGGATGCCGCGCGCTGTGCGCTGGTCTCCATCGATTCCACCATGCGCAGCAACCTCTCCGTCGGGCCGCCCCTGGATCTGATGCTCTACCGGCGGGATTCCCTGGAGCATCCCCAGGCGCTGCGCTACAAGATGAACTCCCCCTATTTCGCCTCCATCCGCAAGCAGTGGGGCGACGGCCTGCGGCGCATTTTCGACGACCTGCCGCGGTTCGACTGGGAGAAATCCTGACCTCGGGGGTGGTCAGTCCTCCATGCCCGCCGCGTGGACGGCACCGTGGATGAACTCCAGCTTGCTGCACACCGCCGGATTCAGGGAGAAGGGGTACGTGTCCGGTGCGCCGACGCTGCGCGCCAGGGAATTCATGATCACCGTGAGCCGCATCCATTCGCCCAGCAACTGGCGGAAATCCGTGTTGCTGGCGCGGAAACGACGGTACTTCTCCGCCTCGGCCACCATCAGTCCCAGGTCGGCGGCGGTCTCCAGCGTGTCCCGCAGGTGCAGGTAATGCGCCCAGGTCTCCGCCCAGTCTTCCCAGGGGTGGGCGCTGGCGTAGGCGCTGATGTAATGGTCGCGCCAGTGTTCGTCGGGTGTCTGGTGATGGCGGCGGAGTGCCGCGGCGTAGTCGGCGGTTTCGTCGCCGAAGCGCTCGCGAAAGCCCTGGTGCCAACCGGTGCCGCGAACCAGGCGCTCCCAGTAGTAATGGCCGCTTTCATGGCGCAGGTGTCCCAGGACCGTGCGGTAGGGCTCGCCCATGGCCAGGCGCATGCTCTCGCGGCGATCATCGTCCGCCTCGGCAATGTTGATGGTGATCACGCCGCCGGCGTGTCCCGTGAGCACCTGTGTGCCGTCGGCCGTGTCCTCCTTGAAGTCAAATGCCAGCGCCGGGTTCCCGGTGCTGTCGCGGTCCTCCACGGGCAGGTGCAGCCGCAGCAGGCCGTATACCAGATGTCGCTTGGCCCGCTCCATGGTGTGCCAGCGGCGCTGATTTCCCGGCACCGCCTGGTCCGGGATCACGCGGCTCAGGCGGCACGCCCGGCAGAGGCGCCCATGCGCATCCGCCGGCAGCATCCAGTTGCATGCGGCTGCGGTGTGGCGATTCTCGCACTGGCGCAGGGGTGTGTGACCGTCACTGTCCGCGGGATGCCAGTGGTTACCGAGCGGCTCCAGCGGGTGCAGCCGGACCGTCTCCGGGACGAACCCCAGGGTTCGGCCGCAGGCAAGGCAGGCGGTATTCTCGAAGAACAGCCGATTGCCACAGACACAGGTCGCGTGTTGCATGGTCACCCGGGATACTGACGCTCTCCCCGGCACTTTGCCGGATTTCGGCTATGAACGGAACGCGCGCCAGCAGGCGTGCGCGCCCCTGGGTGCCGTCCTGGTCGCCCTGCTGGTCGGCTGCGATGGTGGGGCCGGCGATCGCTGGTACACCGAAGAGCAGGTCCAGCGCGGCGAGGCGATCTTCGAGGCGCAGTGCATGGCGTGTCACGACGAGGGCGCCCGCGGCGACGAGAACTGGCGCACCCGGGACGAGCACGGCAACCTGCCGCCTCCCCCGCTGGATGGCAGTGCCCACGCATGGCACCACCCGCTGGATGAATTGCGTGAGATCATCGCCGACGGGCAGAACAACATGCCCGGTTTCGGTAACACGCTGAGCGAGGAGGAGATTGACGCCGTGATCGCGTGGTTTCAGTCTTTGTGGCCGGACGAGGTCTACGAGGCCTGGGAAGAGTATGATGAGGCGGGCATGGAGGGCCATGCCGGGGACGGTCGGTAGGCGCGCGGGGAACGCTGCGTGCCGGCCGCGATCTAAGCGGCTAGCGGGTGTGCCTTTTGCGGCAGCCCGGTCGACAGCAATCAGCGGAACGAGGGTCGTGATGGCACAGGGCAGGCGCAAGAGTTGGATGCTGGCGGGCGTGGCGGCGCTCGTGGTGTTGGGGGCGGGTGCCGCCTGGGCGATTGCCGGGGGTGGCAACGCGACCCCGGCGGCGGACAGCGACACCGTGAAGGTGTACAAGACCCCGCAGTGCGGCTGCTGCACGGCATGGGTAGATTACCTGCGTGACGAGGGCTTCAGTGTGGACGCGGAGAACGTCGACCAGCACGAGCTCAACACCATCAAGCAGGACGCAGGGTTGTCCCGGGAGCTCGCCTCCTGTCACACGGCCTTTGTCGGCGACTACGTGGTGGAAGGGCATGTTCCGGCCGCGGATATCCGCCGGCTGCTCGAGGAGCGCCCGGAGGTGGACGGCATTGCCGTGCCCGGTATGCCGGTGGGCTCACCGGGTATGGAAATGGGGGACCGTAAGGATCCCTACGACGTGGTAACGTTCGTCGACGGGGAACGCGTCGGGACGTTTTCGAGTTACCATCAGTAATGCAGCGTTATAATTCAAAAAGAAGAGTTTGCTCCATGGGTGCCGAGGGAGGAGTCTAATGGCAATGGCGGATGATGGACGGCGGACGCAGCGCGAGGTGCTGGATCACTACCTGCGTGTCTTTCGCACGGATACCGGAGACCTTGTCGGCTATCTCGCCGATGTGAGCATTTACGGCCTGATGCTGCAGAGCCAGCGCCCGCTGGCCCTCGCCGACGGGCAGGACACGATCACCCTGCGGCTGGAACTGGATCGCCCCATCGGAGGCGCCGAGGAGATGGTCGTGGAGGCGCAGCCGGTGTGGTCGCGCAAGGAAGGCAGCTCCGTGTTCCACCACACCGGTCTGGAGTTTGTCGGCCTGCCCGAGGACGACCGGCAGCGCGTCGAAATCCTGATGGAAGACTACCGGTTGCAGACCATCTGATACCGCGAGGCCGGTGAAGTCGAACAGATCCGCGCCCGGGAAGGCCCCCGGGCGCGGTCGTTTCTGGGGTCAGGGCAGGCTGGGGAAGTGCAGCCCTGCCATCTGCTGCATGACCCGCACCACCTGGCAGCTGTAGCCGAACTCGTTGTCATACCACACGTACAGCACGCACTTGTTGCCGTTGACCAGCGTCGAGGCCGAGTCCACCACGCCGGCGTGGCGCGAGCCCACCAGGTCCGTGGAGACGATCTCGGTGGAGGCGGTGTAGTCGATCTGCTCCTGCATGTCCGAGTACAGCGCGGTATCACGCAGGTGGCCGTTGAGATCGTCCTTGTTGGTATCCCGGTTCAGTGTCAGGTTCATCACCGCCAGGGATACGTTGGGCGTGGGCACGCGGATGGCGTTGCCGGTGAGCCGGCCCTTGAGTTCCGGCAGCGCCTTGGCCACCGCCTTGGCGGCGCCGGTTTCCGTGAGCACCAGGTTCAGCGGCGCACTGCGCCCCCGGCGGGAGCCCGGGTGGTAGTTGTCGATCAGGTTCTGGTCGTTGGTGTAGGAGTGCACCGTCTCCACGTGGCCGTGCTCGATGCCGAACTCGTCGTTGATGGCCTTGAGCACCGGCACGATGGCGTTGGTGGTGCAACTGGCCGCGGAGACGATGCGGTCATCCGCCTTGAGGTCGCCGTGGTTCACGCCGTGGACGATGTCCGGCATGTCGCCCTTGCCCGGCGCCGTGAGCAGCACCTTGCCGGCACCCTTGGCCTTCAGGTGCAGCCCCAGGCCTTCCGGGTCGCGCCACTTGCCGGTGTTGTCGACGATCAGGGCGTTGTTGATGCCGTACTGGGTGTAGTCGATCTCCTCCGGCGAGTCGGCGTAGATCACCTGGATGAAGTTGCCGTTGGCAATCAGCGCGTTGGCGTCCTCCAGCACGTTGATGGTGCCGTCAAAGGGGCCGTGCACCGAATCGCGCCGCAGCAGGCTGGCGCGCTTGGCGATGTCGTGGCCCTTGCCCTTGCGCACCACGATGGCCCGCAGTCGCAGCTTGTTGCCGCTGCCCGTGCGCTCGATGAGTTGCCGCGCCAGCAGCCGGCCGATGCGGCCGAAGCCGTACAGCACCACGTCCTGGGGCTCCTTGAGCTGGAAGCTGCTGCGGCCCTCGGTGATGCTCTCGAGCTTGCGGCTGACGTAATGCTGAAGGGTCTCGTCCTTGTCGGCCTCGTTGAGAAAGCCGCTTGTGAGCTTGCCCAGGTCCACCCGCGCCGGGGAGAGATCCAGCTTCGCCATCTCCTGAAGCACCGGCAGGGTGTTGTGGATGGACAGCCCTTCCGCGTCATACTGTTTGACGAACCGGTGCGCCTTGAGGATATCGATGGGCGTGCAGTTGATCAGCGGGCGGCCGTAGATGCGCAGCACCACGCCGCGATCCCGGTAGAGCCGGCCGATCAAGGGCAGCATGTCCTCGGCGAGTTCCTGGCGCTGGGTCCAGTCGTTAAGGTAGGAATCCTGCTGTTCGTGATTCATGAATACTCCGTATCGCCGGTCGGGCCGATGGCGGACAACGCGCGGGTGGACGCATTGCCGGGTGGGTCAGCGGTGCGCGATTCTATAAAAATCAGCACTTTTAGTCACGGAGAAATCCATGCGCAAGGAGATCGTCACCGAGATCACTATCCGCGCGGCACCGGACGCGGTCTGGCGGGTGTTGCTGGATTTCCCGGAATACCCGCGCTGGAATCCGTTCATCACCCACATCCAGGGTCGCGCGGACACCGGCGAGCGGCTGCACGTGACCATCCAGCCGCCCGGGCGGCGGCCCATGCGCTTCCGGCCCGAGGTGCTGCGCGCCCTGCCGGGGCAGGAGCTGAGCTGGCTGGGTCGCCTGGGGGTGCCGGGGCTGTTCGACGGCGAGCACCGATTCGAGCTGGAGCGGGCTGACGAGGGTGGCACGCTGCTGCGCCACCGCGAGAAGTTCAGCGGCATCCTGCTGCCGCTGCTCTGGTGGTCCATCGGCAAACCCACCCGCGCCGGTTTCGAAGCCATGAACACCGCACTGCGGGACCGCGTGGAGTCCATTGACCGCGCCGGGGCCGACTGAAAACAACGTCCGCGACCATGGCCCGCGGGGTGCATCGTGATGCACCACGACGATTTCGGTTCATGCCCGCTCGGCCGGCATGTACGGGAAGGTGCATCAAGATCCACCCTACAAATTCACCCACGCCCGAACCTTAGCCAATCCGTAGATACCGTCTTGCGCGTCAAGCCATGGCTGGATTGTAGGGCGGACCTTCAGGTCCGCCGATGGGGCCTCGATGAGCCGCCTTGGGTTGCACGTCTGGAACGGCGGACCTGAAGGTCCGCCCTACGAGGGCTACGAGGGCGACGAGGGCATGCCCATGGGAGCGGCTTCGGCCCGATTCATGCCACCCTCAGGGTGCATCTTGATGCACCTTCCCGAGACATGCCAGCCAATGCGAGCGGACCCACGGCCCCGTCCGGAGCCCCACCGTAGGAGCGGCGCAAGCCGCGACCCCCAGCCGATTCACCGCCCCAGGGCCGGCGCCATCAACGCCGCACCAATCGATAACCAAGCTCCTGAAACCCCGCCTCGTGGGGCACCGTCAGGTCCGCCTGTTCCGGCCATTGCCACTGGTCATCGGTGAACAGCGCCCGCATCTGCTCCGGCGACGCGTGGAACGGCGGGCCACTGCGCCACGGCGTCTGCGTGAACAGGGCCAGCAGCGTGCCGCCGGGACGGATCCAGCGGGCCAGTTGCGCGGCGTAGGCGGGCCGTGCCTCCGGGTTGAACGCGCACAGGCAGGTCTGCTCGTAGACGGCGTCGAACGGCTCCGCGGGCACGTAGGTGAACACGTCCTCC